>NZ_CP101833.1:3405000-3651603 GCF_024498355.1 Bacillus pumilus | reverse complement strand
TATCCACAGATTGTGGATAATATAAATAGGTCAGATAAGTAATTAAGAGTTAAAACACAAATATAATATCAAAATAAACGAGATGGTGCAATGGGTGTCACAAACTTATCCACAAACTTTACATCCTGTTGAAAAATAATTATCCACACCGGTTATTTGTGTGAAAAAAATGTCGATAATGGATGTGGATAGTCTAAATATGCTGGAAAAATATCCACAACCTTGTTTTGGAGGTCTTTTAGGAGAAAAAAGAATAAAATGCTGGAAACTGAAAAAGAAGGTTTCTTCACTTGATAACTTGTGTTATGCTTATAAGGTTGATAATAAGAGTTTTATCATTGATATTGACAATCGATGGGTTACACAAATATAATGAGTTAGACTGTCTTAAACAGCTATTCCTCAGGGAGGTGTCATAAATGAAAAGAACGTTTCAACCAAATAACCGTAAGCGTAGTAAAGTTCATGGCTTCCGCAGCCGTATGAGTTCTAAAAACGGACGTCTAGTTTTAAAGCGACGCCGCAGCAAAGGTAGAAAAAAATTATCAGCTTAGGCCACTGAATAATGTCAGTGGTCTTTTTTACATAAAATCGTAAATGAATTGTCAGTTTTTATCGGAGTGGAAGAAAACATGAAGAAGCGAAACAGGCTAAAAAAAAATGAAGAGTTTCAAAAAGTGTTCAAAAAAGGTCAATCAATGGCTAATCGCCAATTCGTTATTTACCAGCTGGATCAACCAAATCAAGATGAACTGCGTTTAGGATTGTCTGTCAGTAAGAAGATTGGTAATGCAGTGATAAGAAATCGAATTAAACGACTGATCCGCCAGGTGTTTTTAGAGGAAGGTCATAAGTTAAAGCAAGAAAAAGATTATATTGTCATTGCACGAAAACCAGCGAGTGAATTAACCTTTGAGGAAACAAAGAAATCTCTCCAACATTTATTTAGAAAATCCGCTGTTTATCAACAACAACCGAAAAAGTCTTCGTAATAGAAACTTTCGTTGAATCAATTTTTAAAAGCGCTTCCTTCATCTAGTGAATTAAAATGAAACCACCACTTTGTAATGAAAAAATGTTACCATACTGATTAGGTGAGTCACTTTCGTAATCAATTCCAACTTAAATAAAGTTTGAAGTAATGGGAGGAATCTTGTTGAAAAGGCGATTATTACTAATATTTAGCTTGATTGGCGTGTTGGTTCTATTGGCAGGATGTACACAAATCAATGAACCAATTACATCAGATAGTGAGGGATTCTGGAATTCTTATATTGTTTACCCGCTATCTCAATTAATCACGTACATGGCAAATTTGACTGGTGAAAACTATGGTGTTGCAATCATTATTGTTACACTGTTAATTCGTTTGCTTATTTTACCATTAATGATTAAACAGTTAAGAAGTACAAAAGCAATGCAAGCTTTGCAGCCTGAATTGAAGAAGCTTCGTGAAAAATACAGCTCTAAAGATCAAAAAACACAGCAGCAGCTTCAGCAGGAAACAATGGCTCTTTTCCAAAAAAATGGTGTAAATCCATTAGCAGGGTGTTTCCCGATTTTAATTCAGATGCCAATCTTAATTGGTTTTTATCATGCGATTATGAGAACAGCTGAAATTAAAAAACATACATTCTTATGGTTTGACTTAGGCAGTCCAGATCCATTGTTTTTATTACCGATTATTGCGGGTGTAGCTACTTTCATTCAGCAGAAGCTGATGATGGCTGGAAATCCTTCGGACAACCCTCAAATGGCAATTATGCTTTGGGTCATGCCGATTATGATCGTTGTGTTTGCAATCAGTTTCCCAGCGGCACTTTCACTTTACTGGGTTGTAGGTAACCTTTTCATGATCATTCAAACATTGGTGATTAGAACACCTCAAGTACAAGTTGATACAAAAGAAAAAGCTGGCGGGAATAAAAAATGAAGGAAATAACTGCTGTCGGTCGTACAATCGAAGAAGCAGTAGATTCCGGACTTAAACAAATTCAGCTACTACAAGAAGAAGTTGATATCACAATAGTAGATGAAGGAAATAAAGGGTTTTTGGGATTATTTGGTAAAAGGCAAGCTGTTGTTAAGTTAATAGAAAAGAGAAATGCTTTCAAATTAGCTACACAGTATTTAGATAAAATTGTTAAATCAATTGATCCTAAAGCAAAAATTGTTTCCAAGAAGGAACCGAAAAAGATTTCTTTCCACATTGATGGAGATAAAACGGCATTAATGATTGGAAAAAGAGGACAAACTTTGTACTCATTAGAAACATTGGTGCAGTTAGTGTTTAATCGTTATTCCGATCAGTATCACCATATTACAATTGATATTGGAGATTATAGGAAGAAACGTCAAGAAGCACTTGAACAATACGCCATCAGGACGGCCAACCGTGTTTTAAAAACGAAGAGAAAGGTTCATTTAGAACCTATGCCTTCGAATGAACGAAAAGTCGTTCATGATACGATCGCCGCATTTTCTAAAGAACTTGCTACGGCTTCGGAAGATACAGGTAGCAAACGTCATGTTGTGGTGTTGTATAAAAAATAGCAGAAAGGCTAAGATTCAGCAAAGCTGGATTTTAGTCTTTTTTTATTGAAAAATTCCCTTTTTATAGAAGATTCATCCTTTATTTCTAAAAAGTTAGCGTGTTATTTGGATGAAAAACGCCATTTTTACAATGAAGTAAAGGGATCGGGGCGTTTAAATTTATTGGATTTAGGTGTAAGATGTGAAGATAAGTTGAGAACGTCGTTATTCACATGTGGATAAGTTAAGTGTTAAAATAGACAGGATGCAAAGTTGTGGATAATTAGATATGGGATACTTTCGCTTCGCTTTCATTTGTGGTATCTTTAAATTTTGGATTAAGCGTTTTTGATATAGAGATGGACAACGTCCATTTAATAGATAAAAGACTGTCTATTAAGTAGAGAAAGAGGTGAATGAGCGGTGGATACAATTGCAGCAATTTCTACACCAATGGGTGAAGGGGCAATTGCGATTATTCGTTTAAGTGGGCCTGATGCGGTACAGATTGCTGATCGTATGTATAAGGGGCCTAAGGAGAAAAAGCTTGTATCGGTGGATTCACATACCATTCATTATGGCCATATCGTGGATTCTAGTACTGAGCAAGTAATAGAAGAGGTCATGGTGTCGGTATTAAGAGCGCCAAAAACATTTACGAGAGAAGACGTTATTGAGATCAACTGCCATGGCGGAATTGTGACGGTAAATAAAGTATTGCAGCTTGCTTTAAGAGAAGGAGCAAGATTAGCGGAGCCAGGTGAGTTTACAAAACGTGCTTTCTTAAATGGAAGAATCGATCTGTCTCAAGCAGAAGCTGTAATGGACTTGATTCGTGCAAAGACAGACCGTGCGATGAATGTAGCGATCACTCAAATGGAGGGACGTCTCTCCGGTTTGATTAAACGACTTCGCGGTGAGATATTGGAGACACTCGCCCATGTTGAAGTAAATATAGACTATCCAGAGTATGACGATGTCGAAGAAATGACACATCGAGTCTTAGTTGAAAAAGCGACATCTGTGAAAAAGGAAATTGAATCGCTGCTGACGACTTCGCAGCAGGGGAAAATTCTTCGTGAGGGCTTATCCACTGTGATTATCGGAAGGCCGAATGTTGGGAAGTCTTCCTTGCTGAATAGTCTTGTACAGGAAACAAAGGCGATTGTGACGGATATTCCTGGAACAACGAGAGATGTCATTGAGGAGTATGTGAATGTAAGAGGGGTACCTCTTCGTCTAGTAGATACTGCGGGTATACGTGAGACTGAGGACATTGTTGAGCGTATAGGGGTTGAGCGATCTAGACAGGTCTTAAAAGAAGCCGACCTGATTTTACTTGTGCTCAATTATAGTGAGGAATTATCAGAAGAGGATATTAAGCTTTTTGAGGCTGTCTCAGGTATGGATATCATCGTGATTGTGAATAAGACAGATCTTGAGCCTAAGCTTGATGTAGAAAAGGTCAAGCAGCTAGCGAAAGATCGTCCGGTGGTCACAACATCATTATTACAAGAAAAGGGGATTGATGAGCTTGAAATGGCGATTCAATCACTGTTCTTCACAGGTTCAATTGAAAGTGGAGATTTAACGTATGTAAGTAACACAAGGCATATTGCGCTCCTTCAGGCAGCCAAACAATCAATTGAAGATGCTCTTGAAGGAATTGAAATGGACGTACCGATTGATATTATTCAAATAGATTTAACACGCTGCTGGGAGCAGCTAGGTGAAATTATTGGGGATGCTGTTCATGAAAGCTTAATTGATCAGTTGTTCTCTCAATTTTGTTTAGGAAAGTAAAAGGAGGAACATAAGAAATGGGTTATGAAGCTGGTCAATATGACGTCATCGTCGTCGGTGCCGGTCATGCTGGTGTTGAGGCTGCTCTTGCTTCTGCAAGACAGGGCGCCAAAACACTTGTATTGACCATCAACCTCGATATGGTTGCTTTTATGCCATGTAATCCGTCCGTAGGTGGTCCCGCAAAAGGGATTGTCGTCAGAGAAATTGATGCACTAGGCGGAGAAATGGCACGAAATATAGATAAGACGCATATTCAAATGCGCATGCTGAATACTGGGAAAGGACCTGCTGTCCGTGCGTTAAGAGCGCAAGCAGATAAGTTCCAATATCAGCACGAAATGAAAAAAACAATGGAAAATGAACCAAACCTGACAATGCTCCAAGGTATGGTGGATCATTTAATTGTAGAAGATGATGAATGTAAAGGTGTCGTTACACAAACAGGGGCGAATTATCGTGCGAAATCTGTTGTCTTAACGACTGGTACTTTCTTAAAAGGCCGCATTATTTTAGGGGATCTTTCCTATTCAAGCGGCCCTAATAACCAGCAGCCTTCAATTAAATTATCAGATCATCTAGCAGAATTAGGATTCGATTTGGTTCGTTTTAAAACAGGAACACCCCCTCGAGTGAACAGCCACTCGATCGATTATAGTAAGACGGAAATTCAACCAGGTGACGATGTACCACGGGCATTCTCCTATGAAACGGTTGAATATATTACAGACCAATTACCATGCTGGTTAACATACACGAGTTTAGAGACACATCAAATTATTGACGAGAATCTTCACCGTTCTCCAATGTATTCAGGTATGATTAAAGGAACTGGTCCTAGATACTGCCCTTCCATTGAAGATAAGGTGGTTCGTTTTAATGACAAACCGAGACATCAAATTTTCTTAGAGCCAGAAGGTCGTAATACGCAGGAAGTTTATGTGCAAGGTTTGTCTACAAGTCTTCCTGAAGATGTACAGCAGCGTATGCTTTCAACCATCCCAGGACTTGAAAATGTACAAATGATGCGAGCGGGTTATGCCATTGAGTATGATGCAATTGTGCCTACACAGCTGTGGCCGACACTTGAGACGAAGAAAATTTCCGGATTGTATACAGCCGGCCAAATTAATGGAACGTCGGGTTATGAGGAAGCAGCAGGTCAAGGAATTATGGCAGGTATTAATGCAGGAAGAAAAGCATTAGGTAAAGAAGAAGTCATTTTAAGCCGATCTGATGCATATATCGGTGTTCTCATCGATGACCTTGTCACAAAGGGGACAAATGAACCTTATCGTCTCTTGACATCCCGTGCAGAGTATCGTCTACTTTTACGTCATGACAATGCTGATTTAAGATTAACTGAACTGGGATATAACCTGGGATTAATTTCTGAAGAGAGATTCCAAGCGTTCCAGCTGAAAAAAGAAGCCATTGAAGCGGAGAAAAAACGATTATACTCTGTCATCATTAAACCTACAGCAGAGACACAAGAATTTATTCGTTCACTTGGTGGAAGTGAACTGAAGGACGGCATTCGTGCAAGTGATTTGATGAAGCGTCCAGAAATGAACTATGAATCTGTTGTGCAATTAGCTCCAGCTAAAACACCGCTTCCTTCTGATGTGTGTGAGCAGGTAGAGATTCAAATTAAATACGAAGGTTATATTGAAAAGTCGCTCCAACAAGTTGAAAAGCTGAAAAAGATGGAGAACAAAAAGATTCCGGATCGAATCGATTATGATGCCATCAAAGGGATTGCAACTGAAGCGAAGCAAAAGCTGAAAGAAGTCCGACCGCTTTCTGTTGCACAGGCTTCTCGTATTTCTGGCGTTAACCCTGCTGATATTTCTATCCTTTTAGTGTATTTGGAGCAGGGACGTATAGCGAAGATAGCAGAGTAGAAAGGATGTCGGCATGAACATTGATCAATTTAAAGCAGCACTAGAGGAGAAAGGGGTCACTCTTTCTCCTGTGCAGCTTGAACAATTTGAAACTTACTTCCGCATGCTTGTAGAATGGAACGAGAAGATGAATTTAACGTCCATTACAGAAAAGGAAGAAGTCTATTTAAAGCATTTTTATGATTCGATATCAGCAGCATTTTTTATTGATTTTCACAATGTGACAACGATTTGTGATATTGGAGCTGGTGCTGGTTTTCCAAGCATTCCTCTTAAAATTTGTTTCCCTCATCTACATGTGACCATTGTTGATTCTCTCCAGAAACGAATTACGTTTCTCGATGAGTTAGCAAAAGGGTTAAATTTACAAGAAACTACTTTTTATCATGATCGTGCGGAGACGTTTGGCCAACGTAAGGAAAAGCGTGAAAGCTATGATCTTGTCACTGCTAGAGCAGTTGCGCGTCTATCTGTTTTGAGCGAATTATGCCTGCCTCTTGTGAAAAAGGAAGGATTGTTTGTTGCATTAAAAGCATCTGCCGCTGATGAAGAGATGCAAGCAGGGAAAAAAGCCGTCACAGTCCTCGGAGGAGAGGTTGTTGAAAAGCATTCCTTTGTTCTTCCTTTAGAAGAAAGCGAACGGAACATCATTGTCATTGAAAAGAAAAAACAAACACCAAAAAAATATCCTAGAAAACCAGGAACACCTAATAAATCACCAATAGAAGGTTGATCATGTAAAAGGTCGGTTTTTCTTCAATATTTATGATTTTACAGAAGGAAAAAACATGAGAAAATAGAATTATAAAAAGGTAGTTTTTAAAGGTGGTGTAGGTTCATGAAGCATTCACTCTCACGCTTCTTCGGGCTTGGTGACAAAGAACATCCTGAGCGTGAAACCGAAATAGAGGTAGAGATTGCTGAGCATGATACATTAAAGGAAGAGATACAGGAGCTCCCGGTCGACACAATTATGCCTAACCGTTTTCAGCCACGCACCATTTTTTCAGAAGAAAAGATACAAGAGCTGGCCACGACTATTCATACCCATGGCATTATCCAACCTATTGTTGTCAGACCAACAGAAGAAGAAGGAAAATATGAACTGATCGCCGGCGAAAGACGTTGGAGAGCGGTACAAACTCTTCAATGGGAGAAGATCCCCGCTATTATAAAAGATTTTACTGATACGGAAACGGCATCTGTGGCATTGATTGAAAATTTGCAAAGGGAAGAGCTGTCTGCTATTGAAGAGGCTCATGCTTATGCACGCCTTTTAGAGCTCCATGATTTAACGCAAGAGGCGCTTGCTCAGCGTTTAGGCAAGGGACAATCAACTGTTGCCAACAAATTAAGACTTTTAAAGTTGCCTGAAGAGGTACAACAGGCCATTTTGGAGAAAAAAATCTCTGAGAGGCATGCACGTTCACTTGTACCCCTAAAGCTTCCAGAATTACAAATCGCGCTATTGCAGGAAATTATCGAAAAGCAGCTGAATGTGAAACAGACTGAAGAGCGTGTAGTGAAGATGCTTGAACAAAAAACAGATCGCAAACCGAAGCCAAAACGTAAGGCATTTAGTCGAGATACACGAATTGCGATGAATACCATTCGCCAGTCTCTCCACATGGTAGAAGACAGCGGACTTAAAATAAATACCGAGGAAGAAGAATTTGAGGAATACATCCAATTAACGATTCGAATTCCTAAATAGAAAAAAGCTGATGAGATCGGGACTGACCCCCGTTTTTGAGACAGGGATCAAAACACCTTTATACAGCCAATTGCCGATAGTTTATCAGTGATTGGTTGTTTTTTAGTTTCGTTTCGTTTGAATACGAATGTTGTTATAATAATGAATGTATTCTTTGACAGTGCGTTCTACGATGGTTGTCGTCGTTCGATCAATGCTGTTAAGATAGAACGTTTCAGACTTTAGTGAGGAATGAAACGATTCGATGGAGGCATTATCAGCGGGCGTCCCTTTGCTGGACATGCTCATGATAATGCCTTTTCCTTTAATCTCCTTTTGATAGGCATATGAAGTGTAGACCGATCCTTGATCACTATGAAGGATGCAGCCTTCAGGCAGTGCCTGTAGCTGATTCAACGTATCTAGAACAAGCGAAACACAATCGTATAAGCCACAACCTCACTTGTATATAAATCTTTTATGCTAGATAGATAAAGTGTTTTTTGGCCAAAGGGCAGATATGTTAGATCAGTCACCAATTTTTCAAGTGGCTTTGTCGCAGAAAAATCTCGTTTTAAGTATTTTCTGCAATATAATAGGGTTGACCGGTTTGCTTACGCTTTTTCACTTTCACACGACACTGCAAACCGTGGTTTGCATAATACGTTGTACCGTCTTATAGTTCATTTTCATTTCTTTTCGCAGTAGAGCCGTAATTTTTCGATAACCATACGTATATTGATGTGCCTCACAAAGCGATGAAATGAGGTCGATTAACCCCTGCCGCTTTGGCTGATGACCTTGTTTTTTCCAACGATAAAATGTTGATCTTGCGAGCTTAAACATCTGACAGAATGCACTCACTTTGTCTTTTACCGTATCATAAATCGACAAGAACGCTTCTTTTTTCACTTCCTTTCCCATTCTGTGTACTTTTTTAATATGTCAATTTGTTGTTTTAAGTAGCGAATTTCCGTTTTCAATTTCTATTTCTCATCTTGATATTCAGGCCCTTTCCCGTACGAATCCTGTTTGCCTACTGGCTGTCTTAAACGATGAATGTCTCCTGATTTATACCGTTGCATCCATGTTTTAGGTTGAGTCACATTCTGAATATTTAATTCCTCCAACACTTTTTAAACTGGTACTCCCGCCAATCGCATTTCAATTGCTTTCACCTTCACTTCAATTGGATAACTAACTCTTGATCCCATAGAAAAACACCTCCAAATTGTTTTCAGGTATTCTATACCTGATTTTCAACTTAAAGGTGTTTTTTATTTGTCTCACTTTATGGGGACAGTCCTATCCACTCGTCAGCTTTATTTGTATGCCTTTCATGAAAGTACATAATATTTACTTATTATTGATTAATTGGTAAAATATGATTTTCATAGTAGAAAGGAGGTGACATCTATTCAATGAATATGAAAAAAACTACTTTTGCTATTATCTGTTATTTACTATTTTCTGTTTCTCTTTTTTCAAATGAAACGACTATATTTGCTGTAAATACGCCACCGAGTCAAGAGGTTCATGCTGGAGAAGAAACGGTTACGAAGAAAGAACTGAACGTCCTGAAGAAACAAGGCGTGGTTTCTAGAGAGGTAACTGTTCAACAATTAAATCAAGAGCATGAGTCTCAGGACGAGACGATCGACTTGATCACAGCAAATGATGATTTGAAGAACTATGACTTACGGCAAAACAAGCAGGATGAGATGGTGACTGATGAAAAGCCGCATACCATTCGCCACCTTTTAGGAAAGCCGTATCCTGGAACCGATATTATGCCTAAAAAAGGGGATATATTGGTGACAAGCACTGGTGCTTTGAATGGCTTAATCGGTCATGCAGGTATCGTCATTAACGAGAAAAGCTATGCCTCCATTCCAGGGTTTCGACAGCACCCTCATATTGATTCCATTCATAGCTGGTTTCGCTATAGTGCCAACACAAAGGTGATTCGGATCAATCACGAAGAAAAGGCGGATCTCGCAGGGGAATGGGCACACGATTACGTGAAAGACCATCCGAAGGCTCGATACTCCATCACAATGTCGATTCAATCATTGGACCCCACATACTGTTCAAAGATTGTGTGGCAGGCCTACGCCAAAACGGGTGACGCTGTCGGACATG
Organism: Bacillus pumilus; assembly: GCF_024498355.1. Taxonomy (GTDB): domain Bacteria; phylum Bacillota; class Bacilli; order Bacillales; family Bacillaceae; genus Bacillus; species Bacillus pumilus_P. The sequence continues at coordinate 3,641,529 of NZ_CP101833.1, read as the reverse complement.
CGACATTTACCATTAAGGCACCCTATGGATTTTTGAAAAAGAAAAGCTATAAAACAGTGACCCCTAAGGTCATTGTGAGCGAAGGCCGTAAAATTGGCGGATTAAACTTTTGATATGTGCCCTCACTTTTGATTAAAGTGAGGGTTTTTTATTTCTAAGTATATCGATTTTTCATCAAAAAGATATATTAATATAATTTTCGTGTGTGTTTTCATTCATCTAATCATGTACGAAAATAGACATTCGTCAACGAATTTATAATGGAGAAACAAAAAAAGCAAACGTTTCATACTTTTTTTGATAGAATAGAAAGTATGAATGAATGAGAAACTTGTTAAGTTGAAAGTGGGTGACATCGTGGGAAAAATCATAGCGATTACCAACCAGAAGGGCGGCGTCGGGAAGACGACAACTTCTGTGAATTTGGGTGCGTGTTTAGCATACATAGGAAAAAGAGTGTTGTTAGTTGATATTGATCCGCAGGGCAATGCCACGAGTGGCATTGGGATTGAGAAGGCCGACGTAGAGAAGTGTGTGTACGATATTTTAGTTGACGATGCAGATGTACTTGATGTGATTAAGACGACAGAGGTCGAAAATCTTGATGTCATTCCTGCGACGATACAGCTTGCAGGGGCAGAAATTGAGCTTGTGCCTACGATCTCACGTGAAGTGAGGCTGAAGAGAGCACTTGAATCTGTGAAGCAAAATTACGATTACATGATTATTGACTGTCCGCCATCACTTGGATTACTGACGATTAATGCGTTAACTGCATCCGATTCCGTTTTAATACCGGTTCAGTGCGAATACTATGCGCTTGAAGGATTGAGTCAATTGTTAAACACAGTTCGTCTCGTGCAGAAACATTTAAATACCGATCTTGCCATTGAAGGTGTCTTACTGACAATGCTTGATGCGCGAACAAATCTTGGAATTCAGGTCATCGAAGAAGTGAAGAAATACTTTAGAGATAAAGTCTATCAGACCGTGATTCCGAGAAATGTGAGACTCAGCGAAGCGCCTAGTCATGGAAAGCCTATTATCTTGTATGATCCACGTTCAAGAGGTGCAGATGTCTATTTAGACTTAGCAAAGGAAGTGGATGCGAATGGCTAAAGGTCTTGGAAAGGGTATTAATGCACTATTTAACAACGTAGATTCAAATGAAGAAACTGTCGAAGAGATCAAAATGAAGGATCTGCGTCCGAACCCGTATCAGCCAAGAAAAACGTTCGACGAGGATGCATTATCCGATCTCAAAGAGTCGATTCAGCAGCACGGTGTTTTACAGCCGATCATTGTCCGAAAATCAATTAAAGGATATGACATTGTAGCAGGTGAGCGCCGATTCCGAGCAGCACAACAAGCTGGTCTGACAACGATTCCTGCGATCGTCAGAGAATTTTCAGAAACGCTGATGAGAGAGATTGCCCTTTTAGAAAACTTACAGCGCGAGGATTTATCTCCATTAGAGGAAGCGGAAGCCTATGCTTCCTTGCTAGATCACTTAAGTGTGACTCAAGAGGAATTAGCGAAGCGATTAGGTAAGAGCAGACCACATATTGCGAACCACCTTCGTCTATTGACATTACCAGATGAAGTACAAGAGTTAATTGCCGATGGAACGTTATCAATGGGACATGGACGCACGCTGCTTAGTTTGAAAAACAAAAAGAAGCTGGCGCCATTGGTAAAGAAAATCGTGGATGAAGGGTTAAATGTACGTCAGGTTGAGAAACTTGTTCAGCAATTAAACGAAAATGTTCCACGTGAAACAAAGAAAAAAGAAGCACCAAAGGATCGAGTGTTGAAAGAAAGAGAGTCTTTCTTACAACATTACTTTGGTACTCCAGTTACGATCAAGAAACAGAAGAAAAAAGGGAAAATTGAGATTGAATTTCTCTCAAACGAAGATTTAGACAGAATTCTTGAATTGCTTTCTGCGAGAGAATCCTCAGAGTGACCATCTTGATACGAGAGATGGTCTTTTTTATATTCTCCCAGTGATATTTTGAATAGGGGTGAAGAGAGATCGGCTTTTTTCTCTCGTCCAATCCATTTGATCAATGTGAGATAGACTTTCAGAAAGTGTATTGGCCATAGACATGACAAGGTGAAGACGTGTATTTTGGAGAACGAAGTATTCCATAAAACCGCTCACGTTGACAATCCCATTGATATGAATATCTCCTACCTCTGGCAGCTCCTTTTGCACACCTGCCCCAGGCTTTAACGGCCCATCTCCAATCTGAAAGGAACCTACACTTTTCACTCTTCCTAAACAGGCATCAACAGCTACAATAAACGGATGTTTATGAGCTTGTTCAATTTCAGCGAGCTTTTCTTTTAAATTGACCGCATGCACTGGGTCAGAGAGCGTTCCGTATACATGAAGCTTTTTCAATTCCAGACCTGAAAGCTTTGTGCCAACAAGTGGACCTAGAGAGTCGCCAGTTGAGCGGTCTGTTCCAATACAAACGATGGCAACGGGTCTTTTTTCTGCTTTCTGAAGATGCGAGAATAAAATACTTTTAAGCTGTTGAATGGCATTTGTATCCGTATGGGACACGTATTCTTTCACCCTATTTCTTAAAAAAAGACCGTTCTTGCTATTCATAGGTCTCACTTCCTTGTCATAGTAGTTAGTAACAGTATACGGAAACAAGCTTAATTCTATACCTATGAGGTGATGATTGTGTGGAAGGCTGGTTCAAGGTGGACGCTTTTAATTTTAGGAAGCTTAATAGGAGCGGGATATGCTTCCGGCCAAGAAATTTGGCAGTTTTTTGGCATTGATAGTGGACTAGCCATTCTCCTGTTTACATTGATGTTTATGCTGTCTACCTATGTGGTGTTAAAAATCAGTTATGAGGTGCGTGCCGATCACTTTGTGCCAGTGTTAGAGCGACTGGTAGGACCATGGCTGGCTAAGGTGTATGACATTTTAATCGTTCTTTATTTATTCACGACAACTACGGTCATGATTGCCGGTGGCGGGGTTACACTTGAGATGTATCATGTACCATTTTGGGTTGGCATCGGTGCGTTTTGTTTTTTTTCATTTATGATTTTTTTCTGGGATGTGAAAGGGCTCTTATCAGTGAATGCTTTCATTATACCAATTTTGGTGGCGGGGCTCATCTATGCGTTTGTTTTTTATTATATGAATCATGATCATATGTGGAGGATTGATTTTGGGCAGCAGTACAATTGGCCAGCCAGTATTGTCTTTGCCTCTTTGAATATATTATCTGTTGTTGCAGTGCTGTCTTCTGTTGGGAAAGAAATGAAGGGGCTCGGAGAAGCCAAGGTGGCGAGCATATTAAGTGGTCTGATTTTTGGTGTGATCTCTTATGTGTATAACGAAATACTGGTTGATATTTCTGGAAGTCTTTCAGCAGAGGGAATTCCTTTGTTTACAGTATTAGAGGGGGCGCCGACGTCATTGTTTGTGTTTATGACAGTCGTCCTTTGTCTAGCGATTTATACGACGACAGCCGCTGGTTTATTTGGTTTATCCAGCCGGATGCTCTCTGTTGTAAGAATGCCTCGCTGGTTGATTGTGTTTGTCATGCTTCTTTTGATGGCGCCTTTAACATCTCTTGGATTTGCCGATTTGATTGCTTTCTTGTATCCGATCTATAGTTTGTTGAATCTTTATTTACTCGTCTGTTTAATGCTATATCCGATTTTAAGTAAAAAGATATTTTTCCGGGCTAAAAATTATATTGATAAAACAAAATAAGCACCTCTCTTCGTAAGAAAAGTGCTTATTTTATCCGAATTGAATCGATAGCGTCTTTGATATCATCATATACAGGCATTTGCTGAAGACGCTGAATGCGCTCCTCTAATTCTGAGATGGCTTGTCCTTTTAAATGCTGGGATAAATGCTGTTTGACAATGGTTGTTTGGTTCAACATGTCTTCTGTTTTGGACAGCTGATACTCCAAGTGCACGCGAGTGTTTGCTAATTCGTCATGAAGCCGCATTTTCAGCAGTCGCTTTAGATCCTTTCGCTGTCCTTCTCTGCGTATAGCCTGAATGGCGGCGATTTCTTCAGGAGATTGCGATTGTGTTTGGGGTGCAGATTGATTTTCGAATACAGACATGGAGCGGCGAGCGCTCACATTTTGCAAGAAACGCTGGGCGTCACTAGGAGGTTTATTTTGATTGACCATTTGGCGGCTCCTTTCTTAATGAATACCCATTTGCAACGCAAGGCGTCTATCTGCCTTGGCATAGTCATCACCCATTGTGTAGAGATGTCTTGAAAGGGTGGAAAGTTCTTGTTCATAATCTCTAAGGGTGTACAAGGCATTCAATTGTTTTTCATGTGAATAAAAGGATGAATGATGCTGCTCCATCCGTACTTCCTCTAACAGTGCTTCTACATCTGTATGACTTAATAAATCATAGTGGCCAAAACCGACAAGTCCTTTGAGCTCTTGTTTTACATGGTGGACGGCTTCTTTTACACTTTCATCGATTCCATCGATTTTCTCAAATACAGTTTGTACCTCATGCTCAATAATGCTTTGTAGATCATAAGATGAATTTTTTAGTAAATGGGATTTTATGATAATTTCAAGACCGCTTTGTGCATATGCACGGCCTGAATGAATTTCTTGCAAAAGCATCGCTGTAAAACTCGTATTGTGATCAAGCTGTTCATCTAAAATACGAGCGGTTCCATTCGGATGGAATAAATAACCATTCGGCTTTGTATCTCCTGAAACGAGAGCTAAAAATGCATTTGTATCAAATGATTCGTTCCATTCTATATTCATAGAAGCAAAGGCTGATTTTAAAAAGGTGTCAATTTCCCTTTGTTTATATTGAATGGATTCTTGGACCGAGCCTTGCTCCCGAGGCGGTACGGTGTATTTGACTTGTCCAATCCCATGATCGTGACGATTGAGTAAACCTAGGTAATGAGTAGGCTGAATATATTCAGTGAGAACATGAGTATATTTACCTTGCAGCGCCTTTTGCTGAATCGAAGGCGGCAGGCTGCTCCATATATTTGGACTATCAAAGGTGACGGATTTTTTGACAGCTGGCTGTTCTGTTGCAATATAAGCACAAACAGCACCGGCAAGGGCTTGTCCAGTGAGATGAATGGCTACATTAGGGTGCTTCTGACAGATTTGTTCTATGTATTCCTTCCCTTTAAAAAAGACATGTTCTTGATTCCCAGCTAGGGACTTTCTTTCAATTGGGTAGGCATAATCTGTTTTGAGCAATGATTGTGCCGCTGTTTGCACATCTTGTGATGATGTGACTGTCATTTTATTTGGCAGCGGACAGTGAAAAGCAACGATGAATTCGTCTGAATGTTCCTGCTGCATCATTAAACCATATAATTTATGATCGATCTTTAGAAAATCGTGGACAGTGAGCGTTTGCTGACCTATTTCTATCGTATGGTGCTGCTGGTAATTGTCTATGTCTCCAGCATGATCGGATATGATTTTATATTCTTTATCAGTTAATCTATCCTTTCGATTGACCATCGTACCTGCTCCCTCACATAACATTTATGCAGATATCATAAATCAAAAAATATGGAAAAACCACAGCGTTCTACCAATAAAAACCTTTTGACCTACAGCGTTTGTGACAATATTGAAAAAAAGCGGAGTTTAAGTAACTATTGGTCACAAATAAAATGATCTAAAAGAAGGGTTTTTTCTATAAGTAAAGAACTGGATTGACGAATGAAGAGGCTCTTTATTTTATGCATTGCCCTTCATCGTCGTTTTTTTGTACAATAGATTCAATGAAGTGAGCAAGAGAGGTGAAGGCTGATGGCAGACAAAGCGTTTGGGTTACATGACGTAGTTGAAATGAAAAAACCCCATCCATGTGGTGCCAATCGGTGGAAGGTGATTCGTTTGGGCATGGATATTCGCATTAAATGCGAAGGCTGCGGGCACAGCGTGATGATTCCAAGAAGAGATTTTGAACGAAAAATGAAGAAAATTCTTGTCAAGCATGAGGAGCCAACTGCTTAGTAGGCCTCATGCTTTTTTGATTAAATTTGTATATTGTACAGGAGAAACAGGTGCAATTTCTGCTTTTGGAGCTCTGATTTACTCTTTTTGTTGCTGTTTCTTCTATTGAAAATGCATGATGGTTAGCTTGTCTTTTCATGTAAACCTACTTATAATTGCTCTAGGTTCATATTACGCAGTATAACGAGCACGTTTGATATAGAGGAGATGAAAGAATGGCTTTAACAGCTGGTATTGTTGGCTTACCTAACGTCGGGAAGTCAACGCTATTTAATGCAATTACACAGGCTGGAGCGGAGTCTGCTAACTATCCGTTTTGTACCATTGATCCAAACGTCGGAATTGTAGAGGTTCCAGACGAGCGTTTGCAAAAACTAACAGAATTGGTGCAGCCAAAAAAGACAGTTCCGACTGCTTTTGAATTTACTGATATTGCCGGTATTGTCAAAGGTGCATCTAAAGGTGAAGGTTTAGGGAATAAATTTCTTTCGCACATTCGCCAAGTAGATGCGATCTGTCACGTGGTGAGAGCCTTTGCAGATGATAATATTACACACGTATCAGGTAAGGTTGACCCTGTATCAGATATCGAAACCATTAATCTAGAATTGATTTTGGCTGATTTAGAAACGGTTGAAAAGCGTTTGACTCGTGTGAGTAAGCTAGCGAAACAAAAGGACAAGGAAGCTGTAGCTGAATTTGATATTTTGTCGAAGCTAAAGGACGCATTTGAAGCTGGGAAATCGGCAAGATCTGTAGAATTTACAGATGAGCAGCAGAAGCTTGTGAAACAGCTTCATTTACTCACATCTAAACCAGTTCTTTATGTAGCGAATGTGAGTGAGGACGAAGTAGCGGATCAGGACGGCAACGAATATGTGCAGCAAATTCGTGAGTTTGCATCTGGCGAAAACGCTGAAGTGATCATCGTTTGTGCTAAGATCGAGTCTGAAATTGCAGAGCTAGAAGGAGAAGAGAAGCAGATGTTCCTTGAAGAGCTTGGTATCAAAGAATCAGGACTAGATCAGCTGATCAAAGCGTCTTATTCACTTCTTGGCTTAGCTACGTATTTTACAGCAGGTGAACAAGAGGTACGCGCTTGGACATTTAAAAAAGGAATGAAGGCGCCAGAATGTGCCGGCATCATTCATACTGACTTCGAGCGTGGATTTATTCGTGCTGAAACCGTGGCTTATGAGGATTTACTGGCTGGCGGAAGCATGTCTGCTGCGAAAGAGGCAGGGAAAGTTCGTTTAGAAGGTAAAGAATACGAAGTGAAAGATGGAGACGTCATTCATTTCCGTTTTAATGTATAAGTTCTTGTCATAGGCCAAGTGATTTGTTATAATATACAATTGTGAGTAATATAATTTATTGCTCCTTGCCCGTTTAGGGCCGCTTAGACCAAAAGGAGGTGCAATCAGATGAGAAAGTACGAAGTTATGTACATCATCCGCCCAACAGTTGACGATGAGGCTAAAAAAGCAGTTATCGAGCGTTTCAATAACGTGTTAACTTCTAACGGTGCGGAGATCACTGGAACAAAGGATTGGGGTAAACGTCGTCTTGCATACGAAATCAACGATTTCCGTGAAGGCTTCTACCAAATCGTAAACGTTCAATCTGACGCTGCAGCAGTTCAAGAATTTGACCGCTTAGCTAAGATCAGTGACGATATCATTCGCCACATTGTTGTTAAAGAAGAAGTATAAATCATTGAAATATATATTTAAAGGTGGTCTTTCAATATGCTAAACCGTGTTGTATTGGTCGGAAGACTAACAAAAGACCCTGAGCTTCGCTACACGCCTAATGGTGCGGCTGTAGCCACGTTTACTCTAGCTGTGAATCGTACGTTTACGAATCAATCTGGAGAGCGTGAAGCCGATTTCATTAACTGTGTTACTTGGAGAAGACAAGCCGAGAACGTGGCTAATTTCTTGAAAAAAGGAAGTCTTGCCGGTGTAGACGGTCGTTTGCAGACAAGAAACTATGAAAATCAGCAAGGACAGCGTGTCTTCGTGACAGAGGTTCAAGCTGAAAGTGTTCAATTTCTTGAGCCTAAGAGCGGCGGTGCTGGTTCAGGTGGATACAGCGGCGGTGGCAATAGCGGAGGCCAGTATTATGGCGGTAGCCAAAACGATCAGAATCCATTCGGAAATGAACCAAATCAAAATCCATATGGCAATCAAAACAACCAAAATCGTAATCAGGGAAATAGCTTCAATGATGACCCATTTGCGAATGATGGTAAACCGATTGACATCTCCGATGATGATTTGCCATTCTAATTGATCTGGAAAAATGACTAAAGGAAAGGTGTGAAAACAAATGGCAGGTGGACGCAGAGGCGGTCGTGCGAAACGTCGTAAGGTGTGTTTCTTTACTTCTAACGGTATCACGCACATCGACTACAAAGATGTTGATCTTCTTAGAAAGTTTGTTTCTGAGCGTGGTAAAATTTTACCTCGTCGTGTAACAGGAACTAGCGCTAAGTATCAACGTAAATTGACATTAGCGATTAAAAAATCACGTCAAATGGCATTACTTCCATACGTTACTGGTGAGTAAGTCGTTGACTTAAAAGCGAAGAGCCTTGAGCTCTTCGCTTTTTTAAGTAAATAAAATGAATAATTGCTGACTATTTAATGCATAGCTTTAAAGATATTAAAAGTTTAAACTGATCAAGTGAAAATATATTAATTACGTTTCCCATATCAGCATTTTTGCTTTATATTTAGGGTTTTCTATATTTTTTTTATAATTGTTGAGGAATGATTTATTTAGATTTGCTGGGATATAACCTAGCCGAACCTTAAGTATATTTTCGATTACATACATTTTTTTGGTAGATAGTTTATATGACTGCAGTAATTCATCCCCTTCTTGAGTGCACTTGGAAATTTTTGACTCAAAATTTCTTTTGTAAAAGGAAGTTCTTACTTTTCTAGCTTCTTTTAAAAGAAGTATTAGCTCCCATGTTGAAAATGTCATCAATTCTGGAGTTGTCATATTAAGATAGGCAGAAATGATTTCTCTGTTGTTTATCTGGATTCTTTCTCCGTCTTTCTGAATCTGATCTAGTGGTAATTTCATATCGCAAAAATCACAAAAAAAGAAAGCTGTCTCCATTTTTAGATTTGTGCCACAGTATGGGCATGTATTAGCCATAATATCTCCCCCAAAAAGTTTCCTTTACAATAATTTTACCAATAAAATATTAAAATGGAATACATAACAATTGAATCATTATTTATAAAGCGTGATAGAATGAATGATGAAGTCAATGTGAAGGTAAAAGATGCGTTTCAGGTAGCGGAAGGCTATTTAAAAAAGAAAAAATGCTCCAAAATTCAAGGAAAAGCAGGTCAGCCAATTGCAAAGCGGATCTGCTTTTTTAAAAGAAAAACAAAAATCGTTGACATTTATTTAAAAACATCTTATCCTTAATTCGAGATAAATATATTTTTTTGGTTTAATATCTCGAATTCGAGATAATATAAAGACGTCAGCAAAGTCATAATGAATAGAGGTTTGTTACTTCATGATGAGGAGGTCATTAGAAGTGAAGAAAACAGAAGGTATTCACCATATTACAGCAATTGTTGGTCATCCTCAGGAGAACGTTGATTTTTATGCAGGTGTATTGGGATTACGTCTCGTTAAGAAGACCGTCAATTTTGATGATCCAGGCACATATCACTTATATTTTGGGAATGAAGGAGGATCTCCAGGTACCATTATGACGTTTTTCCCTTGGCCAGGCGCACAAAAGGGGCAAATTGGTGCAGGTCAAGTGGGTGTGACAACATATGTTGTCCCGACAGGCGCTTTTTCTTTCTGGAAGGAACGTCTGAAGCAGTTTGATATTTCTTATGAAACCATTGAACGCTTTGGTGAAGCCTTTCTCTCATTTGAAGATCCACACGGTTTATTGATTGAGCTTGTAGAGCGTAAGGAAGGAAAGCAAAATGAGTGGACATTTAACGGTGTCACATCAGATGTAGCGATAAAGGGGTTTGGCGGAGCTGTGTTATTAACATCGCAGCCGGAACAAACGATGCAGCTGTTAGAGCAAACGATGGGACTTGAACGAGTTGGAGCAGAAGAGGACTATGTGAGATTTCGTTCGTTCGGTGCAATTGGCAATGTGATTGATGTGAAAGTGACACCTGTTACACGAGGACGTATGGGTGTTGGGGTTGTACATCATATTGCATGGAGAGCAACAGATGATCAGGATCAATTAGATTGGCAAAGACATATTGCACAAAACGGGTACCAAGTGACACCTGTGCAAGACAGAAATTACTTCAATGCCATTTACTTTAGAGAGCTTGGCGGCATATTATTTGAAATTGCGACCGATCCTCCAGGGTTTGCACACGATGAAACAGTGGAAACAATGGGTGAAGCATTGAAACTGCCACCGCAATATGAGGCGCAGCGCAGCCAGATTGAACAAATTGTGCTGCCAATGGAGGTGAGAGAAATCAAAGGGAAAGGAGATTCATGATGAAGCATCTTTTTCGAATAGGAAAGAATGAACAAAGACCTGTCCTTTTATTACTGCATGGAACTGGCGGTACAGAACATGACTTATTGCCGCTTGCAGAGGTGATAGATCCTGACGCATCTGTTCTTAGTGTGAGAGGAAATGTGTCAGAAAACGGCATGCCGCGTTTTTTCAGACGTTTGGCAGAGGGTGTCTTTGATGAGCAAGATTTAATTGAGCGTACAAAGGAACTATATACATTCATCGGGGAAGCAGCAGTTGAATATGGGTTTGATCGTCACAATGTGGTAGCTATCGGCTACTCCAATGGGGCGAACATTGCGGGGAGCCTGTTATTCCATTATGGAGACGCGCTGAAAGGAGCTATCTTGCATCACCCGATGGTCCCAAGACGCGGGGTTTCATTGCCTTCATTAGCGGGGAAACAAGTCTTTATAGCAGCTGGTGAAAATGACCCAATGTGCCGTCCAGAGGAATCTCAGGAACTGGAGCAATTACTGCAAGAGGCGGGAGCATCCGTTACGCTTCATTGGGAAAATCGTGGACATCAGTTAACGAGAGAAGAAGTCGATGCTGCGGCTTTATGGTATCGTCGTCAATTTTAAATAAGGTGGGGAATACAGGTGGGATTTTTACAGAAGCTTTTTGGGCAAACCAAACAAAAGGAGCTGGAACAAATGGAACATGTAAAACTAGCGATTATTTATTATAGTTCAACAGGTACAAACTATCAGATGGCGAAATGGGCTGAGGCTGGAGCAACAGAAGCTGGCGCTGAGGTCAAAGTATTAAAGGTTCCTGAATTGGCACCAGAATCAGTTGTGGCATCAAATCCAGCATGGAAAGCACATTTAGACGAAACAAAAGATGTACCAGAGGTTCAATTGAGTGATTTAGAGTGGGCGGATGCCATCATCTTTAGCATGCCGACACGTTTCGGTAACTTGCCGGCTCAAATGAAGCAATTCTTAGATACAACAGGTGGCCTGTGGTTCCAAGGAAAATTGGCAAACAAAGCAGTAAGTGCGATGACATCTGCACAAAATCCAAATGGCGGACAGGAGCAGACGATTCTGAGCCTTTATACAACGATGTTCCACTGGGGAGCCATTATTGCCGCTCCTGGATACACAGATGATTCCTTATACGGTGCAGGGGGCAACCCTTATGGCGTAAGTGTCACTGTTGACCAAAATGGAAAAATCCAAGAGGATGCAGAAGCAGCTGTGAAACATCAGGCAAAACGTACAGTTAATGTGGCAGAATGGATTAAAAAAGGTCAAAACGTTTAATAGATGTATACAAAAAGAATGCAGCCTCGCCGCTGCATTCTTTCTTTTTTAATAAGGATCTGAAGGTGTGCTATTGTTGATGGCTTCGTTCACGGCTTGAGCTGCGCCTGTTGAGCCAATGGGTCCGCTTGGTTCCTCATGTTTAAAGGCTTTTAAACCGTCAGCGACACGCTTTCCGTAATCAGGGTCTGCTTTTGTGAAGTTTTCGATCATTTGCTCTTGTATGTCCTTTTGACATGTCGCAAGGGTATTGACTAAGTTCTTAATCAGCTCCTCACGCTCCCAATCATTGAAGCGGCGATACGTTTCTCCCGCTTGACCGAAATTGTTCGGGCGCTCAATGGATTCTCGTTTGACTTCACCCTCGACAAAAGGTGAATGATCCTTTCCATCCTGTTTCGCTTCTTTTAATCCACCGAGGATAGACGGCTCATAATTCACATGGGGATTTTGCCCTTTTCCTTGATCGACGTGGTATTCCATTTGTCCATCCCGCTGATTGGTGGCGACATGCTTTTTTGGAGCATTGATCGGCAGCTGTAAATAGTTTGGCCCCACACGATATCGCTGCGTGTCAGAGTAGGAGAAGGTGCGTCCTTGCAGCAATTTATCATCTGAAAAATCGAGACCGTCTACGAGAACCCCAGTCCCAAAGGCAACCTGCTCGACTTCTGCAAAATAATTTTCTGGATTTTTGTTTAAGACCATTCGTCCGATCGGTTTCCATGGATAGTCATCCTTGTACCAAAGCTTTGTCGGATCAAGAGGGTCAAAGTCGAGATGAGGGTGTGCATCATCCTCCATGATCTGCGCATATACCTCCCATTCAGGGTGGTCTCCTTGCTCAATCGCTTCATATAAATCCTGTGTGGCATGATTAAAGTTTTCACCCTGAATCGCTTGAGCCTGTTCCTGGGTCAAATTGCGAATGCCTTGTTTCGGTTCAAAGTGATATTTGACCAGCACCGCTTTTCCATCTTGATTCACCCATTTGTAGGCATGGACACCCGATCCTTGCATGTGGCGGTATGTCGCTGGAATGCCCCATGGTGAAAAGAGAAATGTCACCATATGCGTCGCTTCTGGTGATTGTGAGACGAAATCAAAAATGCGTTCGCCGTCCTGACGATTGGTGACAGGATCAGGCTTAAAGGCATGAACCAAATCAGGGAACTTCAAAGCATCTCGGATAAAGAAAATTTTCAGGTTATTTCCAACTAGATCCCAGTTTCCTTCTTCTGTATAAAATTTGATCGCAAACCCTCTAGGATCGCGCAATGTTTCTGGCGAATGACCGCCGTGAATCACAGAAGAAAAACGAACGAAGACAGGGGTCTTTTTCCCTTTCTCCTGAAATAATTTGGCTCTTGTATAGGTGGAGATGGGTTCATCTCCGAATGTACCATAGGCCTCAAAATAACCGTGTGCTCCAGCACCGCGTGCATGAACGACTCGTTCAGGTATACGTTCACGATCAAAATGACTGATTTTCTCTAGGAAATCGTAGTTTTCAAGCGTGGTTGGTCCTCTATTCCCAACGGTTCTCATGTTTTGATTATCTGTTACCGGATGACCTTGTCGATTTGTTAAAGTTTCTTCTGAATCTGAAGATGGTTTAGGCTGTTGATCTTCTTTCAAGTAGAATCCCTCCTTCAATCTCTCAATAACAATATGGTCATGTTGCTCCCTATTTCATACAAGGATTGATATAATGATTGAAAACTTTCAAGAGGAGCGAACCTGATGATTCGATTACACTGCCTTCACGCACATCCATCCAATATGTCTTATATAGAAGACATTTTTCGTGATACAGCTTTTGAGCTGCATCACACAGTCGATTCATCATTTATGGAACGCGCTAAACAAGATCCCGCTTTTGATCATTACAAGCAGCAAACCTATGCGATCAACAGACTGATGCAAGAGAGGAAAGCCGATATCATCCTATTAACCTGTACACAATATATTGCGGCTATGGGTGATCAGCAGCACCTTTTCAAACAACCGATTGTTCCGATAGATGAACCGTTGTTTGAGCTGATTTGTGAGAAAAAAGGGCCTCTTCAGCTTGTGTTTTCAAACCCAGATACAGTGGAAGGAACGATGTATCGGCTTTATTCGTATGCACAAAAGCGGGGAAAACAGATTGAAGCAGACATTGTTGTGATGGAGGATGTCTTTCATCTTTGCCTAAACGGTGACATGCAGGCTTATGAGGATCGAATCAAGGAGCAGCTGAGAAGATGTATGAAGCAAAAAAACGGAGACATTTGCGTGATGCAGCTCTCGATGGTTCACGCTGCACAACAGGTGGAGCGGGAGACAGGCGTCTCTATCATTCATCCGCTTTTTCCATTAAGATCGTTTGTTCATCAAAAAATAACCGCTTTGAAAGAGTGAACCCGTCAGGTTCGCTCTTTTTGTATAGAAACGAACATGCGATGACATGTTAAAAAAATAACTAAGCGCAAACTATTTTCAAAAGGCGCGCGTCTATCCATTGTAAGAAATAACAGATGCGCATTTAAGATAAAGGAGCTCTTTGTAAAATGAAGAAACGAAAGATTGATGATCAATTTGCGGATTACGTAATGGAGCATAAACATAGTTTTTATCGATTGTCCTATAGCTATGTCAAAAACTCGGAAGATGCGATGGATGTCGTTCAAGAGGCGATTCATAAAGCACTCAAATCTGTTCACCGGCTAGAGGATGCAAGCAAGATGCATAGCTGGTTTTATAAAATCGTGGTGAACGCTGCCCTAGACTTTTTACGAAAGAAGAAGCGGATGCAGGTGACAGATGATGACACACTCGAATTCTTATCAAAGGGTGAATCAGATGTCTATGAGGATCAAGATGTCAGACGGGCCATAGAGGATTTGCCTGAGATGTATCGGGTCATCATCATATTGAGATTCTTTGAAGATTTAAAACTAGAGGACATCGCTCATATTCTTGAAGAAAACGAAAACACCATCAAAACTAGATTATATAAGGCGTTACGACTTTTAAAAGTAGATTTATCGCAGGAGGAAATATAAATGGATAAGCATTTGGAACAGTTAAAAGAGGAATATTTAGAAATCCCTATTCCACCGGAATATGACGCCATGGTTGAACGGACGTTGAAACGAAAAAATAAAAAACCTCACTTTCAGCAATGGACCATCGGACTTGTTGCGGCAGCTGCTCTATTTGTCACGACTGTTAATGTCAGCCCACAGGCGGCAAGAGCGATTTCAGAGGTACCTGTCATTGGTGAGCTTGTGAAGGTTGTGACTTTCACAGAATTTAAAAAGAGCGATCAAGGAACGAATATTGACCTTAAAACACCACACGTATCGGGTCTTGGTGACGGAAAATTAGAAGCCAGCCTGAATCAAAAATATTTAGCTGAAAACAAAAAGCTGTATCAAGATTTTGAAAAGGAAACAAAGGGCTATAAAAATGGTCATTTAAGTGTGGAGAGTGGATATGAAGTGAGAACGAACAATGATCAAATTCTCTCACTAGGTCGATACAAGGTGACGACTCAGGCTTCTGCGGCAGAGGAAATGACGTATGATACGGTGGATAAGAAAAACCATGTACTCATTACATTACCAAGCTTGTTTAAAGATGACCGGTATATAGATGTCATTAGTGAAAATATTAAAGAACAAATGAAGAAACAGATGAAAGAGGATTCAAACAAGATCTACTGGATTGGCAAGGATGATATGGACCCATTTAAGAAGATTCAGCTAGATCAAAGCTTCTATATCAATTCAAAAGGCAAATTGGTGATTTCCTTTAATGAATATGATGTGGCTCCTGGTTACATGGGTGTAGTTGAATTCACGATTCCAACAAGTGTGCTTAAGGATATTCTTGTCAGCGATATGTACATTCATTAAAAGAAGACAGAGAAAACAAGACTGCTGAACGTGTCAGCAGTCTTGTCGTGTTGATTAAGCAAGTGCGTCTGTAAGTGCAGGCACCACTTGTTTCTTTCTTGATACAACACCTTTTAGTAAAGCCGTGTTATTTTCAAGTGTTACGTTAAATGCTTTTTCTACTTTTGCCGCTTCAGCACCAAGTGCAAGAGCAAGAGAATCATTTTCTAAAATGTCTGTGATCACTAAAACAAATAGATCAAGATTTTTAGCTGCAATGACTTCATTGATTTTCGCTTCAATGTCAGCCTGTCTTGCTGTCACTTCAGCGATATCTACTGTATTGACTTGAGCAATTTCAACTTTGCTGTTACCTAGTGCAAATTCTTTAGCATCAAGTGTAATTAATTCTTGAACGGTTTTTTGGCTCAGATCAGCGCCTGCTTTCAGCATGTCTAGGCCGTATACTTCTGGGTCCACCCCTGCGATTTTTGCCAGTTCATGCGCAGCATCAATGTCTTGCTGTGTGCATGTTGGGGATTTGAATAGTAAGGAATCAGAAATGATCGCAGATAAAAGCAAACCAGCGATTTCTTTTTCAATCGTGATTTGATTCTCTTTGTACATTTTGTTTAAGATCGTTGCTGTACAGCCAACTGGCTCAGCACGATAGTAAAGAGGTTCACTTGTTTCAAAGTTGGCAATACGGTGATGGTCAATGACCTCCGTCACTTGTACTTGATCAATATCGCTTACACTTTGCTGGAATTCGTTATGATCGACAAGAATGACTTGCTTTGTTTCGTTTGCAGCCGTTTCAATGAAACGAGGTGCTTTTTGTTTAAAGAAATCTAATGCGTATTGTGTTTCTCCATTGATTTCTCCAAGTCTGACCGCTTCTGCCTGAGCGCCGATTTTGTTTTTCAGATCAGCGTAAGCGATAGCAGAGCAAATTGTGTCTGTGTCAGGGTTTTTGTGTCCGAATACGAGTGTTTTTCCCATGTGAATTCTCCTTCTTACATTTATTGATGATGTTTCTATTCTAACAGCTTTTGACCTTGAATTCAGGGTTTATAGCTAAGAATAATCTAAAAAATTGTAACATGCTGTCTGAAAACTTGCATGTACAATTCCATATTGTGTTCCACGTGAAACGTGCCCAGGATAGCCTGGATTTTACTTGAGATTTGCCGCTATGGTAAAATAAAGGTTGGGGCAAGACATGATGGAGCTTACATAGTACGTATACATAGAAGTACAAATTGAGCAAGATATAGAAAAATGATTGGATAGAGGTGAAGGTGTGAAACAAACAAAAGCGTTAGTAGAAGGCGCAATTATGATCAGTATTTTTTCGGTCATGACGCTGTTTTATTTGTATGTGCCGCTATTATCTATTATTTTCTTTCTCGCTGCTCCGATTCCGATCATTCTCTATACAATCAGGCATGGCTTGAAAAAAGGAATTGCTGCTGGCGCTATTGGCATAGTGATCAGCTTTTTAATTGGGTCTATTAATGGGCTGTTGAGTGCACCTATGCTGATTGCTGTGGGAATAGGTATGGGTTTTTTCTACAGCAGAAGGCAGCCGGGGAATGCCATCATTACAGGTGCGCTGATCTATTTATTCAGTTTTCTCATCTCCTTTGTTGTCAGTGTTCAGCTTTTCGAGGTCGATATTATGGGAATCGCGAAAGAATCGATTGAGCAAATGATGCCGATGTTAGAGAGTGTCTTAAAGCAATCCGGCGCTTCTGAACAGGACATTGCGAAACAGCTGAAGCAGTTTAGAGAGATGAAGGATACCGCATTGAGTGCTTTACCTGTAGCGTTATTGATTTTCGCCACGCTGATGACTTTCGTGAATTACTGGTTCGTGAAGCCCCTGATCAAACGGTTTTTCAAAGACATGCCGGCCCTTAAGAAATTTAAGGATATGCGGCTGCCAAAAAGCATGGTATGGTATTATTTACTCACACTGCTTTTGATGCTGATTCAGACGGAAAAAGGCAGCTTTTTATGGCTCGTTCAAACGAGCGCGTTTCAAATTTTATTTATACTGGTGCTTATTCAGGGCTTTTCTTTTATCTTCTATTATTGCCACGAAAAAAACATCTCAAAAGTGGTACCCATTTTTACTATCGTGTTGACGGTTCTCTTTCCGCCAATCGGTGTGATTGTACGTATTATAGGGATTGCTGACATAGGCTTTGATTTAAGAGATAAAGTAAAAAACAAATAATTCACTCTGAATGTTGAGGAGTTGATATCAGTGCCAAGCTTCTATAGAAAACCTGTCATCAAGTATCCGATCTTCGCGTTAATTGTACTTGCGATGGTCACAGTCCTCCTCAACCTTTATTATAATTGGATCATAGGAGCGGTTGGTCTTTTAGTCCTTGCAGGTGTGCTCTACTTCTTAAAGTGGGCAGATACGCAAGTACAAAAAGAGATTGATTCATATATTTCAACATTATCCTATCGAGTCAAAAAGGTTGGAGAAGAAGCATTAATGGAGATGCCAATTGGTATTATGCTGTTTAATGACCAGTATTATATCGAATGGACAAATCCATTTCTTGCTTCGTGCTTTCATGAAAGTACACTTGTTGGCAGATCCTTGTATGATACATTCGAGTCGGTTGTCCCTCTTATTAAACAGGAGGTCGAGACAGAAAATGTAACGCTGAATGACCGGAAATTTAAAGTCATTATTAAGCGGTCAGAGCGCCTTTTATATTTCTTTGATGTCACGGAACAGGTGCAGATTGAAAGACAGTATGAAAATGAACGAACGGTGTTATCTTATATCTTTTTAGACAATTATGACGATGTCACGCAGGGCCTTGATGATCAGGTGCGCAGCACTATTAATAGTGAAGTGACGTCCCTGTTAAACAATTGGGCACAGGAATATGGCATTTTCCTGAAGAGAATTTCGTCTGAACGTTTTATGGCGGTATTAAATGAGAGCATTTTAGCAGAGCTTGAAGCGTCGAAGTTCTCCATTTTAGACGAGGTTCGTGAGAAAACAGGGGCACATAGCGCGACGCTTACCCTTAGTATCGGAATCGGTGCGTCTGTTCCTTCTTTAAAAGAGCTTGGAGCACTTGCGCAATCGAGTCTTGACCTTGCCCTTGGACGAGGCGGGGATCAGGTAGCTATTAAACAGCCGAATGGGAAAGTGAAATTCTACGGCGGGAAAACCAATCCAATGGAAAAACGGACACGAGTACGCGCGCGGGTCATTTCTCATGCCTTAAAAGAAATTGTGTCTGAAAGCGGGAATGTCATGATCATGGGGCACAAGTTCCCAGACATGGACTCAATCGGTGCATCGATCGGTATTTTAAAGGTCGCCCAAGCCAATGGGAAAGAAGGCTATATTGTCATTGACGCCAACCAGATTGGGGACAGTGTTCAACGCTTAATTAGTGAAATTAAGAATTATGAAGAACTTTGGTCACGTTTTATCACACCAGAGGAAGCAATGGAGCTTGCAAAGGATGACACATTGCTTGTGGTTGTTGATACACATAAACCGTCCCTCGTCATGGAAGAACGACTGCTGAATAAAATTGAAAACGTCGTTGTGATTGACCACCATAGACGAGGCGAGGAGTTTATCCGTGATCCATTACTTGTCTATATGGAGCCGTATGCTTCATCTACAGCAGAGCTTGTGACAGAGCTATTAGAGTATCAGCCGAAGAAATTGCGGATTAACATGATTGAGGCGACTGCCCTTCTTGCTGGGATCATCGTGGATACGAAGAGTTTCTCGCTGAGAACGGGGTCAAGAACGTTCGATGCGGCTTCCTACCTTCGAGCGAAGGGAGCAGATCCTGTCCTTGTGCAAAAGTTCTTAAAAGAGACAGTTGATCATTACATCAAACGGGCAAAGCTCATTCAGCATACAGAGCTGTATCAAAGCCAGGTGGCGATCGCTTCATTGCCGTCTGACAGCTCTGAGTATTATGATCAAATTACGATTGCCCAGACGGCTGATTCCCTGTTGTCAATGAGTGAGGTGGAAGCGTCATTTGCTGTCGCTCGACGAGATGACAACACGGTGTGCATTAGTGCGAGATCATTAGGAGATATCAACGTCCAAATTATCATGGAAGCGTTAGATGGCGGCGGTCATTTGACTAACGCTGCGACCCAGATTTATGGTATAACCATTGAAGAAGCGGTAGAGAAGTTAAAAGCTGCCATAGACGAATATTTCGAAGGAGGGGTTCAAAGATGAAAGTCATCTTTCTAAAAGACGTAAAAGGCAAAGGGAAAAAAGGCGAAGTCAAAAATGTAGCTGACGGATACGCACACAACTTTCTCATCAAACAAGGGTTAGCGGTTGAAGCAAATCCAACGAACCTAAGCGCATTGGAAGGGCAGAAAAACAAAGAAAAAAAGAATGCCATCCAAGAGCTTGAACAAGCGAAGCAACTAAAAGAGACACTTGAGGCGTTAACAGTGGAGCTCACTGCAAAATCAGGTGAAGGCGGTCGTCTGTTTGGATCGATTACAAGCAAACAAATCGCTGATAAATTGCAAAAAGATCATCAAATCAAACTCGATAAGCGCAAAATCGAGCTGAATGACGCCATCCGTGCGTTAGGATATACAAATGTACCTGTGAAGCTTCATCCAGAAGTGCAAGCAACATTAAAGGTACACGTCACTGAACAAGCATAAGCAGAAAAGAACCCGTCTCACGAAGAGGCGGGTTCTTTTTTTTAAGATGGATCTGAAATATAGACGCTGCGTCCGGCACGCATACCAGATAGAAACATGAAAAATAGAATGATGATAAAGATGATAATCGATGGCGTCCATGTATGTGTGATATCAAAGAGAATCCCAATCAAGAGCGGGCCAACAGCGGCTAATACATAACCAAGAGACTGCGCCATTCCTGAAAGGGCAGCTGCTTGTTCCATATGTGTTGTCCGTAATCCGATAAATGTGAGGGCAAGACTGATACTGGCTCCTTGTCCAATGCCGATCAATAAAACAGAGATGACAAGAATAGGCGTAGTTCCTCCTAGAAGAAGACCGATCATGCCAAGCAAATACACAAGAACAAGGCCGCATACAAGCGGTCTTTGCGATTTTAATTTTTCTGCAAAAACAGGCGTTAAAAAGGTGGATGGCAGACCAGCGAACTGCATAATAGACAGCATCCATCCAGCCGTCGACAGGTTCATTCCATGTGATGTCAAAATATCAGGGAACCATGCGATGCTGCTATAGAAAAGGAATGACTGCAAGCCCATAAAAAAGGTCACCTGCCATGCGACACGTGAACGCCATATTGGCTGCTCTGTGAGCGAAATGCTTTTGACTGCCGCTGTGTTTTGGTGAAGAAGCTGCGGAGCCCAGACCATCATGGCTATAAGCGCAAGTCCACCCCATACAAGGAATGACGTATTCCAGCCGCCAGGCATCGTATGGCTGAGCGGAACACTCACACCTGATGCAAGTGCGGCAAAGACGGACATCGAGGTCGTATATACACTTGTCATCAATCCAGCATGTGCAGGGAATTTATGCTTCACGAGCCCCGGTAAGAGCACATTACATATTGCAATCCCGACGCCGACTAGCGCCGTTCCAATCATTAAGAAGGTGATGGTGCCAAACGAGCGAATGACAATCCCAAATAGAAGGACAGCAAGTCCAAGCCAAAGGGTTCGTTCATTGCCAAGACGTTTTCCGATTTTAGGTGCAATTGGAGATAGCAATGCGAATGAGAGCAGCGGTAATGTCGTGAGAAAACCCGCAAGTCCATTTGAAAGCTGCAAATCGGAACGAATGGCGCCAATCACAGGGCCGACGGACGTAATGGCAGGACGCAGGTTAAAGGCAATGAGTAAAATCCCAGCAATCAGCAAAATGGTTTGCCCTGTACTGCGAGGATGTAATTTTGATTGTTCTAGTTGTTGTTCCATGAATGTTAACTCCTTTATTTCTTTAAGAAGAACGATCTTTCTTCTGTTCAAGCTCTGCTAGTTTAGCGATTAAGATATGCTGCGGCATATGCATGATTTGTTCAATCGGTACATTGAGTGATGCAGCAAGCTTTTGTGCGGTATCGGCTGAGATTTGTAAAGGTCTCACGCGCAAATCCCTCCTCTATCAATCTATACGTTCCAATATATCATATCGACTTTGTGCCATGCTTATAAAAAATTAGAGGTCTCTTTTATAAAACCACTTCATGGCTGATAAGAAATTTTTTTGAAATTGTTTCAGATGATGGCCCTCCCCTTGTTCGATGTGATATTGCAGCTGCCATTCCTGCATGCCTTTCTGTGACAAAAGGTCATGTAGTTGTTTGGTGAATAAAGGCATGTGCTGTTGAGCGGATGTTTTGCCTTTACCTTCTTCACTGCCTACAGATAAATAGACAAGGTGATCAACACACTGAATGCTCTGTTGTTTAGCAAACGGTAGAAAATCTTGATACCAAAATGACCCAGAGATAGATGCGGTGTTTTTAAAAAGGATAGGGTGCATCAATAGGGTATAAATAGCAAGTAGTCCACCTAATGAAGCGCCAACGTGACTATGTTCATTACAGGTCTGCTTGACTGGATATTGTCTTTTGATATATGGGAGCAAGTCATTTGCTAAAAATGACACATACGTCTTTGCCTCGCCTTTAAAGTCAGGAAACTGAGAACGCAGAGATGATGCCTTCCATGGTGTATATTCATCAAGTCGATTGAAAGGGTGTATGCCGACAAGGATGATTGGCGAGATGGTATTGGATTCGATCATTCTTTCGATCTCTAGCAGGTGTGTTCTAAACAAAGAAGAGCCATCTTGTACAAAGACAGCTGGAACATCAATAGAGGTGTCCTGTGGAAGGTAAATATCAAGCTGACGCCCGTTAAACTCGTCATATAGAAACGTTCCGTTCATGTGTATTCTCTCCTCTAGGTTTTCAACTACGCTGAAAAGAAGACAAAGGGCTAAAATAAAGATCATTTTAGCCCTTTGTCAACAATCTGAAAGCGCAAATTGGCGCTTCCTTCTTTAGTTGTTTTTCGCTAACCATTTGACAGCCTTATCAAGGAAGGTTGTTTTGCTTAGTGCTGTTCCTCCTTGAAGCATAGGGTCAACGACATTTTCATTGACGTGCCCATTTTTCACAGCTTTTAGGCTTGTCCAAATTTTATTTTGCTCTAAGTCCTTCAATGCGTTTGGATTCGATGAGTTTTCCTCTTTAGAGAACTGAACAAAAATATAGTCAGGATTTAGTTCGCCAAGGCGCTCCATTGAAATCATCGCTTGTGCTTTGGCTTTTTTGATATCACTTGGTGCTGTAAATCCTAAGTCCCCATATAAGGTAGAGTTGAAGTATACATCTTCAGGATACACGTACAGGTCTCCCTGTCTAATGCGTAAAATGACAGCTGTTTTGTTGTTGCTTTTGTCTTTCAGGGTTTCTTTCGCTTGTTTGAGATCTTTCTGATAATCAGAAATGAGGGTTTTGGCTTCTTCACTTTTTCCAGTCAGTGTACCGAGCAATAAAAGATTACTTTCCCAGTCAGAAGAGACATGGGATACCGGGATCGTCGTTTGGACTTTATCCAGTTTTTTAATTGTTGCAGGTGGGAACTTTGTTGATCCGAGTATCACGTCTGGTTTTAGTTTTAAGATTTTCTCTAGGTTTGGTTCTGTTTTTTCACCGATGCCTTCTGTTTTCGCTGTGATGTCTTTAAATAATTCAGGGAATGTGCCGCCTACAGTAGAAGCACCAATAGGTTGGATACCAAGTAATTTTGCATCTTCCATTGATTCTAAACTTCCAGCAATGACGATTCGTTTCACTGGTGTTTTGAGCTTGTACGTTTGATCTAAGTAATTGATTTTTGTTTCTATTGCTTCAGTTGACTTGCTTTTAGTTGAGTTTGAAGCAGGTTTATTTTCTGTAGCACCACAGGCTACTGTGGTGATCGTCATGATACAAAGGGTAAGCAATGCTAACCATTTTTTCATTTGTTTTCTCCTTTAACTGATAATTGTTCTCAATTAAAGATTGTATTAGGCTTTCGTCCTTTTATCCATAGACAATTCTCTATCAAATGATGGACTTTTTACGGAAAAAAAGATAAAAGGTCCTGAATGACTCGTTGATGACTGGCTGCTGTGTATTCACGCCAAGGGTCAGAAGCGAGTGGATAGACTGCTTGTTGACTCACAGCCTTGAGATTTTGCCAAGCCTCCTGTTGCTTTAACTTTTGATAAAATGCAATGGTTTTTGGCTCTTTATGCAAGAAGAGAAAGATGGTGTCTGGGTCTAGCTGTTGTATTGAGCTAAGGCTGATTTTTTTTTCGATTAGCTGACCATCATTCTGAAAAGCTGGCAGAAGACCAATGTCATGAAAAATCACTTCTGACATGGTGCGATTTACAGACAAGTAGAGCTGATCTTGAAAGATACGAAGAGGCAGGACGGTTTTTGGTGGATGATCAACAAGGCATGCCTTTTTCGCTTGAATGACGATTTCCTCGTAATGAAGCAACCATTCTTCTGCTTCCTTCGCTTCGTTCAGAAACATAGCTGTTTGTCTGAATTGAGCGCGCCAATTCAATTGTGTGAATGGAACAAAGTGAACAGGACAGATGGTTTTCAACACTTGTTTTTCTTCCTCTGTCACATGATCATTGGCAATGATCAGCTCAGGTTTTGTTTCCTTTAATTGCTGTAAATTGGCTTCAGCGTGCTCGTTGATACGATGTGCACTCAGGTGAATCGGAATTTCTTCTGCATGATGCTCAAAATCATGTGCTGTCCATTTAGGATGAAGAGGGGCAGCATATGGGATGATATGAATTGGTGTGAGCTGACCGAGTATGGAATGACCATAGGCTGCAATTTTCCGCTGACGGCTTTTCATATATGCAGAAGGGGTCATACCAGTTTTTTTCTTAAAGATGCGGCTAAAGTAATAGGGATCTTGATAGCCGATTTCCAGTGCAATGTCTTTGAGCTTTGCATTGCTTTTTGCCATTAACTGTTTGGCTCTAGCCATCCTTTTCTTGGTGATATAATCAGTGACACTCACATCAAAATGCTTTTTAAATAGCTCACTGTAATGATTGGCGCTGATGCCAGCCATATGAGATAGACTTGTAAGGCTGAGGGGTTCTTCGGAATGTTGATCGATATATTGTTTTGTTTTGAAAAGGGCATGTGCCGTGTCAAAAATATCTTCTTTATGCAGTGTGAAAAGCTGCATAATGAGCTGTTGAAAAAGAGTTTGGCTTCTAAAAAAGCTAATGGATTCAGGTCTTTTCCATTCCTCTGTCATATGGGACAGTAAAGAATGAATGTGTTCAATCGAGCTAATATCGATAAATTGCCATACATTCATTAAAGAACGGGCATGTTCAGTTGATACTTCTCCTATGTTTTGATCTTGCAGCGTGTAGAGCTGAAAGCGAAACAGATAGAGCTCGTGTTTTTGATAAGGCTCTGTTTTCAACATAAATGTTTCCCCAGGCATGATCGTATAGAGTGTCAGATTTTTCAATCGCCATTTTTGATCGTTCAATGTGAGTAAACCGCTGCCTCTTATGCTAAAGAGGAGACAGAATGTATCTGACAGCTGTTGCTCAGTATGCGGAAGCTCTGCATTATTTATTTTTTCAGTATATGTTAATCGATAGATGAATTGATCGGCATTTGCCATTGGATTGTTGTTTCCCATAAAACCACCTAATCTCTTATTGATTGATAAACGTTCTCAATTGAATTGTAGCAGAAAAGCTGGCAGATGGTGATGAACCAGTTTATTCTATGAAGAAAAAGCACCCTGAATGAGGTCAGGGTGCGATGATTTATTCCGTTTTTCCATGTGCTAGGACAGGTTCTTTTGTTAAGCTTAGTGGCCGTAAGTCCTGCCAGTGTGTCTGGATATAATCGATGCAGGCATTTCTAGTGTCTTCACCAAAGACCTTTTCCCATCCATCTGGCACTGGTGCAAATGATGGCCAAAGTGAATGCTGTCCTTGTTCATTGACAAGCACAAGAAATACACCGTCTTCACGATCAAAGGGATTTGTCATCTGTCATCTCTCCTTTATTCTTAGTGCTTTTGTTTGACCCGATTCAGTGTGTTGTCTAAGATGACACCAATTTCTGCTAGGGGTTTAGGCTGGCACATGTCTTTGTGCCGGCAATGAATGTCGTGTTGTTCAATTTTTCCGTTGATATAAGGTGCCCATGCTTCGGGATCAATTGGTGTAAACCAATCTGGGATAATGGTAGATCTAAAGAATAATATGTCTCCATGATAAGTTTTTGGCTGATATTCTCCGAGCAATCGAACTGAATTGACATAGGTTTCTTTCAGGTTTCTGATGGCATCCTCACTTAAGCTGGCTAGTGCACTTCCGTCTTTTTTCAGGATATCGACGGCACTTTTCATCGTGAGCGGCTCACCTGTTAAGGTATCTGGATCATAACCGCCGAGCGCAAGAAGAGCGATTAGTGCTTCTTCTTCATCAGGTGCTTCTTTAATCGGCAAGAAGTGGTTTGGATAGGCATCCAGCATAGCAACGAGTGAGATTTCTTCGCCTTGCTGCTGGAGCTGTGTTGCCATTGCTTGCACAACGTTCCCGCCTAGTGACCAGCCAAGTAGATGATAAGGGCCTTTTGGCTGAATCCTTTGGATGTGCTTGATATAATCCGCAGCCATATCATCTAGTGTTTGTGGGTAGACATCCTTTCTTGCGATTCCTCGTGCCTGCAATCCATAAAGTGGGATGTCCTTCTCTAATGTATTCAAGAGACCTGCATAGCACCAGCTAAGACCACCTGCTGGATGAACACAGAAGAGTGGATAATTTTCACCATTTGCTCGTAGCGGTAGCAAGATTTCTAGTGCGTTTTCATCGCTGCCTGTCTCTAGTTTCTCTGCCAAACTTGCGACATTAGGTGCTTCAAACAACGTTCCGATGCTTAGTTTGACGCCAAGTGCATCACGAATGCGGCTGATTAAACGAACCGCAAGTAATGAGTGCCCGCCAATGTCAAAAAAGCGATCGTCAATGCTGACTTTTGGTAGACCGAGCACCTCTTCAAAGAGGTGACATAGGATTTCCTCCTTCGGATTTCTTGGGCCACGTCCATCTGGTTGCTGTACATGCAATTGAGGTGCCGGCAGTGATTTTTGATCAAGCTTCCCGTTTGCTGTAAGTGGCATGGCATCAATTTGTACATATGCCGCTGGCACCATGTAATCAGGAAGACTGGCTGCGGCAAAATGACGAAGGGTTTCTGTATCGGTACGGCTTTCTTCAGTTGTCACGATATATGCGACTAAGCGTTTGTCACCAGGCTGATCCTCTCGCATGATGACAGCAACTTGTGCAACTGCATCGTGACGTGCCAAAACGGCTTCAATTTCTCCAAGTTCAATGCGGAACCCGCGAATTTTAATTTGATGATCAGCTCTGCCAATGTAATCAAGTGAACCCTCTTTCGTCCAACGTGCGAGATCGCCTGTACGATACATCCTTGTGCCAGGTGCTCCATAAGGGTCGGCAGGGAATCGGTCAGATGTCAGATCAGGCCTGCCTAGATAACCTCTTGCCAAGCCGGCTCCAGCTACATACATTTCACCTGTTGTCCCAGGGGGAACAGGTTGTAGGTATTCATCTAGTACATAAACGTGTAAATCAGGAATGGGTTCACCTATTAAGCTACTGGATTTTTTTGTAATCATGTCTCGATTGAGTACATTGTACGTAACGTGTACGGTGGTTTCTGTAATGCCGTACATGTTGATTAGCTTTGGCTTACGATCTGAGTGACGGCTGTACCAATCTTCTAATCTGCTGAGCTCTAATGCTTCACCGCCAAAAATGACATAGCGGAGTGATAATGCTTGACCAAGTGTTTGTTGTTCCTTGTCTGCCTGCATGAGCTGATAGAAGGCAGAAGGTGTTTGGTTAAGTACTGTCACACCTTCATCGACTAAAAGCTGGAGCATCTCTTCAGGAGAGCGAGAGATGGTATGAGGTACAATCACAAGTCGACCGCCATATAAAAGGGGTCCCCAGATTTCCCATACGGAAAAATCAAAGGCATATGAATGAAACATTGTCCAAACATCTTCTTCATCAAAATGGAACCAATGTGCAGTAGATGTCAGAAGACGGATGACATTTTGGTGTGGGATGACCACTCCTTTTGGCTTGCCTGTAGAACCAGATGTATAAATAATATAGGCTGGATGCAGAGAAGTAAGTGGCTCGATTCTGTCTATATCAGCCGGATTGTGATTTGACGTATTAAGCAGTTGGTCACTCGTTTCTTTTTCGTCTAACAAAATCAAATCGCAATCAGAAGGGAGATGCACTGCGTCTGCTTTTGTTGTGATGCTACAAACTGGCTTGGCATCTTGTATCATGTATGCTAGCCTGTCTGCTGGATAGTCAGGATCAAGCGGGACATAGGCTGCGCCTGCTTTATGAACGGCTAATAAGCTCACGAGCATATCGATTGATCTAGGCAGGGCAAGTGCAACGAACTGCTCTGGTCCAACGCCTCTTTCTATTAACAAATGAGCAAGACGATTAGCTTTGTCGTTTAACTCTTTATAGGTAAGCTGATGATTGCCATCCGTTACAGCCACACGCTCTGGGTATTGCTGCGCCGCTTTTTCAAATAAGGCTGGCAGACTAAGCGTTTGGTCTAACTGAGCGATTGTCTTTTTATCAGGGAGAAATGTTTGGCGCTCTTTTTCTGATAAAATATTTACTTGACCAATAGGCAGATGTGGATGCTCAGCTGCCTCTGTTAAAAAGCGCTTCATTCTGTCAGCGATTGCTTGAATGGTGCTTTGTATAAACACATCTGTGCTGAATTCAAATAACCCTGTTAACCCTGCTGCTGACCCAGTTTCGGTTCTATGTTCTGTTAATTCGATGGTCAGATCAAATTTAGCTGATCCCACTGGTTTCACGTAGAGGTCTGAGTCAAGTTGTGCCAGCTTCATTTCGGCCTTCGGTGTATTTTGGAAGGCAAGCATGACCTGAAACAATGGATTGCGTGATCTGGATCGAGTTGGATTTAGGACTTCAACTAGCCGCTCGAATGGTAGATCCTGATGCTCGTAGGCTGCTAAGTCAACGTCTCGCACTCGCTTCAATAGCTCACTAAAGGTTGGATTACCAGCTGTATTTGTACGTAATACAAGTGTGTTCACAAACAACCCAACAATGTCGTCAAGTGCATCATCATTCCGTCCAGCAATCGGACTGCCAATTGGGATATCTGTTCCCGCCCCAAGGCGTGTCAGTAATGCTGCAAGCGATGCTTGGAGCACCATGAACAAACTCACTTGATGCTGCTTTGCAAGATCAAGAAGTAGGTGGTGTAAAGCGGGTTCAATCGTAAAGTCAATCGTAGCACCGTTGAAGCTTCCTTCCTGTGGACGCGGGAAGTCATAGGGAAGCTCCAGTTCTTCCGGCAGACCATGTAATGCACCCGTCCAATAACCTAGTTGTTTGGCAAATAGACTATCCTTCTCTTCTTCACTGCCCAACAGCTTCTGCTGCCAAATGGCATAGTCAGCATATTGAACAGGTTCGGCTGGCAAGGAGATTGATTTTCCTTGTATAAGGGCTTCGTAAGCAGCAGCTAAGTCTCGTGTCAATGGTGCAAGTGACCAGCCGTCACCAGCGATGTGATGTAGCAATAGAAGTAGCACGTATCGATTTGCATCAAGCATGAATAATTCTGCTCGCAGTGCGGGTTTTTCCTCAATGTTAAAGCTATAGCGAATGGCTTCGTTTAACTGATTTTCAATTTGTTGATCGGTGGAAGCTGTGACATGGAGTTCAGGTTGAACACTTTTTGGATGTGAAATGACCTGTCTTGGCATGCCGTTCTTATTTGGAAAAATGGTTCTAAGTGTTTCATGTTTTTCAGTGATATCTGCCAATGCACCAATAAGAGCTTTTTGATCTAGTGTACCTGTCAGCTGAATGACAAGTGGAATATTGTAAGTTGGACTTGGTCCTTCAAGGCAATGAAGGAACCAGAGACGCTTTTGAGCAAAGGATAACGGAATCTCATCTGGTTTGTTTTCTACCTGAAGTGGCGGCCGTAAGTCCTTCGCTTTGTCAATGTGTTGCGCAAGCTCAACAACTCTAGGTGATTCAAAAATGGTACTCATGCTTAGGTCTGCACCAAGTGTATCGCGTATACGTCTAAGCAGACGAGCGGCGAGCAAGGAATGTCCCCCTAAGTCAAAGAAATTATCATCTATGCCAATTTGAGATACGCCAAGGGTTTCTGCAAATAAACTACATAACATGTCTTCTTGGGGTGTTCTAGGTGTACGCTCAGAACTAACTAAAGACATATTTGGTGTTGGTAATGCTTTGCGATTGATTTTGCCGTTTGGTGTAAGTGGAAGTTCTGGCAAAACGACAACAGCAGAAGGCACCATGTAATCAGGGAGCGATGTTGCCACAAACTGCCTGAGCTCTGAAGGATGCAGAGAAGTGCCATCTGTCAGCACAACATACGCACAAAGCAACTGTTGTCCAGGTTGATCCTCACGAACGATAACAGATGTATGCTTTATTGCTTGGTGTTGCATAATCACTGTTTCAATTTCACCTAGTTCAATACGGAAGCCGCGGATTTTAATTTGAAGATCGGCACGGCTGATATAATCAATCGAACCATCCTCACGCCATCTGGCTAAATCACCTGTACGATACATTCTCGTGCCTTTTGTGCCGAATGGATCAGCGACAAAACGTTCAGCCGTTAAATCATATCGTCCAAGATATCCTCTAGATACTCCTTCACCTGCAATATAAAGTTCACCGATTGATCCTGCTGGGACTGGGTTTAGTCCTTCATCTAAAATATATATGCTCGTATTCCAAATGGGTTTACCAATCGGCGGCGCGCTATTGTCTTGATGTGCTGTGACATTTACCATCGTAGACCATATCGTCGTTTCTGTAGGTCCGTACAAATTGGTAATGTCACATTGAAGAGATTGCAATGTGTGCAAAAGGGAGGCAGGAAGTGCTTCTCCTCCAACAAGGACACGCATACCTGTTATCACGTCAGGGGATTCATCTGCCAATGCATGCCACAACGTTGGTGTTGCCTGCATGATTGTGACATGATGAGAACGAATCATGTCTGAAAGCTTTGCTGGCTCTTGGATGGTCTCTTTTTTTGCCAATAAAAGAGCAGCCCCATGTAAAAGCGGGAGGAACATTTCTAGTCCGGAAATATCAAAGGCAATGGTCGTTACCGCTAGAAGCTGGTCTTTTTGATCTAATAAAAATGAATCTTGCATGGACAATATAAAATTGATCACATTTCGCTTTGTTACAACAACACCCTTTGGTTTGCCTGTCGATCCTGACGTGTAGATGATGTATGCCGGATGATGTGGAGAGCCTTCGTTCCAGGTCGGATTGAGATGCAGACCGCCTACTATCTCCTGATGAACAGTTGAATCATCCAGTTGGACGATATGTGGATGGTCAAAACGCTCTGCTGTCTCTTTGACTGTGAGCAAGCACACAGGTTTAGCATCATCTAGCATATAGGCAACACGATCGCTAGGGTAATCAGGGTCTAATGGCAGGTATGCGGCTCCCGTTTTGACGACGGCCAATAGACTCACGACCATATCGATCGATCGAGGCAGAGCAATTGCGACAAATTGTTCTGGTCCAATGCCGTGCTTTTTCAAATAATGAGCTAATTGATTTGCTCGCTGATTCAACTCTTCGTAGGTCAAAGTGATTTCTTCAAACTGTAATGCTTCTGCATGTGGTGTTTTGCTGACTTGTTTTTCAAATAGTTCCCGTAAACATTCTTTTGGTAATTCTTGTTTTGTAGCATTCCAGTGCTTGAGGATGTTCTCTTTTTCTTTAGACAAGAGAAGGTTGAATTGACTGATTGTCTGATCTTGCTCTAGTCCGGTTATTTCCTCCAGCAATTGAAGAAAACGATGCTGATGAGCGTCAACCGATTGCTCTTTGTAAACTGCAGGGTTTGCATCAAAATCGATTTGAAACCCGTTCCCATCGGCGCGGTCATATATGTTGATCGATAAATCATCCACTGGTCCTGCTGAAAGATTATGCGCTTGACCCATGCTCTGATCGAACATGAGATGATAATCAAATGGCATGATATTGATCTGTGGACCAAATAATCGTTGATTTCTGCCGATGAGTTTAAAGTCTCTCCTCATATCTTCGTGACGATATCTTTGATGAGGACGAATGGCTTTAAGTTCATCGGATACTTGGCGAACAAGTGCTGAGAGCGTCATTTCGGGTTTGCATGTTAAACGAAGCGGTACTAGGTTCATGACCATTCCAGGTGTTTGCAATGCGCAAGATCCAAGGCGCATCATAACAGGCAATCCTAAAACAATATCATGTGCACCAGTCATACGATGCATATATAGAGCGGATGCGGCAAGAATCATTTCATGCCAGGTACCACCGAAAGCTTGAGCATTTTTTTTCATTTTGCTTACCTTTGCGGCATCATAGCTAGCGGTTTTTCGGATAAAATCATCCGAAGTTCTTGGGGCAAGCTCAGCAAGGCTAACGATTTCAGGTTGATCAGCAAAGCGATTTTTCCAAAAAGCCTGATCATCTTCATAGCGATTGGAATGTTTATATGCGATCTCCTCTTGGACTACGTCATGGAAGGTGCCAAATGTTTGAGGAGGCACAGGTTTTTCTTGCGATAGGGCTGAATAGACCTCAGCAACACGACGTGCGATGAGTGAAAAGGCGAACCCATCAATGGCAATGTGATGAATGCGCTGATACCAGAGAAATCGATCGTCCGCAATTTGAAAGAGTACTTCACGGAATAATACATCTTTCTCTAAAGAGACTGATGTTGAAAGATCTGTCTTCATCCATGCTTTAGCCTCATCAAGCGGCTGTTTTTCATTTTGTAAATTGATGAATTGAAATGGGATATCGCTTTTGGATGTAAACCATTGCTTTGGACCGTCAGCATCTTCAACGAAGCGCATATGCAGAGAATCTGCTTCTAAGACAGTCTTTCGGATGGCTACTTCAAAGTGTACTGGATCAATATATCCTTTAATATCTATATACTCAGCTGTATTGAAAATTGGATTAGATGGATCAAGCTGTTGCGCATACCAAATGCCTGATTGGGCACCGGTCAGTGGAAATGAATCGACGGACTGGATCGACAAGGGTCTATACCTCCTTTACAAATAATCGATATTTGGGATAGATGGCTGTTTTTCTGGGAAAAGAAGGGTTCGCCAATGAGCGAGCGTTGGATTTGCTGCAAGCTCAACGAAATTGACTGCCGCTCCTTGCTGCCTCCACTTTTCCGCTAGGCTCATCATTCTAATAGAATCGAGACCTAGGTAGACGAGATTCTCGTCAAGCGGTATTTGATCCGGCTCGACTTGAAGATACTCAGCTACTTGGTGAAGGATGGAATCAAAGGATAGGTCATCACCGTCTGCTTCCTGTCCTGTTAAACGACAAATGATCTGGTCTGTTGTTGTGGTTACCGCACAGCGCTCAGCTGCATAGGTCATCGCCATTTTGTGATGCTTAAGTGAAAAGTCAGCAACGGCATCTGCGACAAAAAAGGTTTCAATATCGAGCATGAATGCTTCTGCGGCTGTCAGCATACAGCCGATATGTGCATATACGCCAGTAATGATCAGTTGATCTCGCCCATCTTCTCGGAGAATATCTAAAAACTTGGATTTTTTAAATGCACTATAACGCCATTTTGTCAGCACTGTATCTGCTTCAGATGGAGCGAGCTGATCAATGATCTTTGTCAATGCTTCATCATCACCAAGTCCAGGTCCCC
Source organism: Bacillus pumilus (assembly GCF_024498355.1). Lineage (GTDB taxonomy): Bacteria > Bacillota > Bacilli > Bacillales > Bacillaceae > Bacillus > Bacillus pumilus_P. The sequence continues at coordinate 3,607,927 of NZ_CP101833.1, read as the reverse complement.
AAAAATCTGTTAATAAGGCACGATCTTTCGGGTCTTGGTCACCAGGTTGAGCTGTATAAACGACTGGAATTCCAAGTTCATTGCATGTATCACGTAATTGTTCAATATGTTGAACTAACTCTGTGATCGGTGATGAATCGTGTTGAAATGCATTTAAAAAATATTGCTGCATGTCATGTATCAGCAGAACAGCACGATTCGGATCCGGTATCCAGTTCACTTTATTTTCGGGTAAATCTTGTGTGCTCGGCATTGGATACGCAGGAATAGTAGGGATTGCCATGGTTTTCACTCCTCTTTTTTTATACGTTGGCAGTATGGATTGCAGCTAATTCTCTTAATGCTTTTTTACTGACTTTGCCTACACCTGTTTGTGGGAACGCATCGATCCATTCAATGCGGTCGGGAATTTTATAGGCAGCGAGTCCGCGTTCTCTTAGAAATGACTTTAACGCCTCGGGTGCTGGTTTGCTGTTGTCTTTCGCAATCACAAAGGCACATGAGCGTTCACCAAGGAACGGATCCGGCATGGACACCATGGCGGCATCATGAATGTCAGCATGCGCAAGTAAATGGTTTTCGACTTCTTCAGCGGCCACCTTTTCGCCACCACGATTGATTTGATCCTTGTCTCTGCCTTCTACAACAACATTTCCTTCTTTGGTTAATCGCACGATGTCACCTGTTCTGTAAAAGCCATCGGGTGTAAAGGCTTTTTTATTTTGTTCATCGGCTTTATAGTAGCCACGAATTGTATAGGGCCCTCTTGTCAAAAGGTGTCCTGCTACTTCATTAGGGACTGGCTTGTCTTCATCATCTACCACTAGTACCTCATCATATTCAGACATCGGACGTCCTTGTGTATGAATAATGACATGTTCAGGATCATCCAATCTGGTATAGTTGACCAGACCTTCTGCCATGCCAAAAACTTGCTGGAGCTTACATCCAAGGGCAGGCATAACATGTTTTGCTGCCTCTGCACTTAATTTAGCACCACCGACTTGTAAAACCTTAAGACTAGATAAGTCATCTGATCGATGAGGAGCGGCCTCTAGCCAAATCAATGCGATAGGTGGGACCACAGCGGTAATGGTCGCACGCTCTTTTTCAATGAGTGGAAAGACTACATCAGGGCTTGAGCCAGGTGCAAGAACAACTCTTCCGCCTGCGTATAACGTCCCAAGGACTCCAGGCGAGCTTAATGGATAGTTGTGTGCAACTGGAAGTGTAGCCAGATACACACTATCTTGTGTGAGTTCGCACACCTCATTGCTTTTCCAAAGACTATAAATATAGTCATCATGTGTGCGAGGAATGAGCTTTGAAAGGCCTGTGCTGCCTCCAGATAACTGAAGAAACGCAATATCGCTTGCCTCTACATGAATTTGAGGATCAAGTGCTGGGTCCTTGCGCAGATCATCCAAGGCAAGGAATTCTTCAGCTTCCCCGGCAACAATGACATGAGGCAAAGAGGGAAGCTTTTCTTTCACTTGACGTGCAAGTGATCGATAATCAAAGCCGCCGTCGATATCTGTAATGACATATGCGTCTGCTTCGGCAAACTCAATAAAATACGTGATTTCGCTGCTTCTATGAGATGGCAGCGAGAAGACGGGTAAAGCACCGATTCGAAATAAAGCGAAAATGACTTCAAAAAAAGCCGGAATGTTAGGAAGCTGAACGACAACTCGACTTCCCTTTTGAATACCAAGCTGATGAAAACCAGCGGCAAGACTGCTGACGCGCTCATCAAGTTCTTGGTAGCTCAAGTGCGTATGAGAATATGTAATCGCTGATTTATTCCCTAACGATGCGGCGCGTGCACGAAGCATACCGCCAAAGGTTTCTCCACGCCAACAGCCGTTTTCCCGGTAGCGTTTTGCAAATTCGTCTGGCCATGTAGGTGGTTGAACAAACATGTTTTGTCATCTCCTGTGTATTTTTATAGATGATGGATGCCCATAGCATGAAGCATCGTGTTGAATTTTGCAGATGTTTCGGCTAGCTCTTCTTCTGCCTTTGATCCTTTGACCACTCCTGCACCAGCAAATAGGCGAAGGGAGTGACCCTCAGCTTCTGCACAACGAATGGTGACAATCCAATCACCATCACCATTTTCATCTGACCAGCCGATCATTCCTGTGAAAAATCCTCGATCGAAGGGTTCAATCGCTTGGATTGCTGCACGTGCATCTGCTGTAGGTGTTCCGCATACTGCGGGTGTTGGATGAAGGCTAAGTGCTAAATCAATTGAAGACACTCCTGCATCTATTAATTCACCTTTTACGACAGTAGATAAATGCCACATCGTTTCTGTTTGTATGACTGATGGTGATGCAGGCACATTTAGTGTATGACAGTAAGGAGCGAGCGCCTTAGTGACAGCATCGACAACCACTGCATGTTCGTGTAAATCCTTCGCTGAAGTAAGTAGTTCATCGTGACGGCGCTGGTCTTCTACTGGATCTGAACTGCGTGGCCGAGAACCAGCGAGTGGATTGGAAATAACAGATGAACCAGTCTTTGAAAGAAGCAGCTCAGGGCTTGCGCCAAGAAGTGTTCGCTCTTGGGAAGATTTCGGATCAGCTACATTTGCAGCAAACGTATAGCCAGTCGTGTTATGAAGAGCAAGCCGTTCGAGTATTGCTTTCGTATTCATTTCTCGATTTGATTTGAGATGGAGAGATCGAGAGAGTACGATTTTGCTAAGCTCTCCTTTCTCAATTTTAGCTAACCCTTCGTTCACACCTTTCATGTAGACATCTGGAGAGGGGACAGGTGTCACCTCATAGGATGGAGCTGCCACTTCCGTCTTCTCATCACCTTGATGAAATTCGAGTGGATCACTAAACTGCACGTGGGCTGGAACACTTAAGCGAACCGGTTGCGCCGGATCAAACGGAACAGCACCTGCAACAATCGGTGTTCGAATACCAGCTTGTTTGGCAGCGTCAAATACGTGCGCTACCCTTTTGGATAGTTCATTTAGCTGATTGGTTTCAATATGCTGGAAGATCCCTTCTGCCAGTATCGTGCGTTTAGGGGAAGCAAGGAAAAAAGAGCCTGGCTGATAGTCTTGGATCAACTGTACTTTTTCTTCTGTCGACAATAATGAATGTTTCATGAAAAGGCCTCCTTTTTGATGAAATGCTAGATTCCGAGTGTTGCGCCACCATCAATCGTCAGATTCTGCATCGTAATGTGACTGGCTTGCTCAGATGCAAAGAAGAGTACTGCATCAGCGATACTTTGAGGATCAGCGATTTTTTGTAAAGGAATACCGGTTTTATACGTCTCTAATGAACCTTTGATCACATTGTCTGCACCATGTTCATCAGACCATAACGCCCATTGCATAGGTGTTGCGGTAGAGCCAGGAGAGACGACATTGCATCTAATTCCGTAGGATGCTAGCTCTAATCCAAGTGTTTTTGTAAAGGAAGTAGCTGCTGCTTTTGAAGCGGCATAGGCAGCCATATTCATTCTAGGAATGCCACCGGCGTTAGAGCTGATGGTCACAATGACTCCCTCTGTTCTTTTTATCATGTATTTGGAGACAGCTTGAGATACGTAAAAGACACCATGTGTGTTGACTGCAAAGGTCTGTTCCCAGTCGTCTGCTCGAAGCTGGTTAATAGAACCCATTCGAAGAATGCCTGCTACATTGACCAGTAAATAAATGGGTCCAAGCTGCTGTTCAATTTGGCTGACAACATGTTGAACAGAAGTTTGATCGCTAATATCACATGGATAGGCAAAGGCGTGTATTCCTTCATCGTTCATTTGTTGAACAGTACTTTGCAGTTGATCTTCATTTGCGTCAACTGCCGCAATGATCGCACCTTCTTCGGCTAGTCTTTGCGCAACTGCTTGTCCAATACCTTGTCCGGCTCCTGTGATAAGCACAATCTTTTGAGATAGACCACTATATTTCATGTGTTCACTACCTTTCTTTCATATCTGTGGTTGTTAATGGATCATGATAGAGTGCAAAACGAAAAGCGTAATTCATCAGTACCGGTAAAACTGACGTATGTCCTTCTTCAGGGAACTCGTGATAGGCGGAATGCAAGCCATATGAGGATAAAGGCAGCATGCGGTTTGCTAGTGACTGTGCATGATCATTCATTTGACATGGGTGGTGTTTTTCTAACTCACCTACACCTACAAGCAGCCTGACATTCATAGACATCTGACGTATATGGCTGGTGAATTGGTGTTCTTTTTCTAGAAATAATTCTTTGTTCCAGTGGATAGAAGGACTGCCCGCAATATATGTCTGATAAGCATCAGGGTGCTCAAATAGTGTGTGTAATACAAAAAGACCGCCAAGAGAGTGTCCAAACAGTGTTTGACGACTCTGGTTGATCGGAAAGCGCTGCTCGATATAAGGCTTTACAATCTTTTCTAAAAAAGAAAAGAACGCAGAGGCCCCGCCATATGTATGGTTGGAGAAGTCCTTTCTTTTGCCACCAATGGAAGCGTCAGGGCCGGTAAGAGTGAGATCATAATGCCTGAGCGGATGATAGGGCGCTTCTGTCTGATAGCCAATTCCAACAATGATGGCAGGTACGACACCTGTTTTTTCAGGTCTTCTTGACTGTAGACGAAGTGCTTCGACCATTGTGCCAAAAAGTGAATTTCCATCAAGCACGTACATGACTGGAAAACCAGCCGCTGGAGGAGTAGTATTCGGTTTAAATATAAAAAGTCTGTAAGGGTGTGCTGTGATATCCAGTTGCTCCGTCCCAGGTATAAAAAAAGGACGGCTTTCTCTGAAAAGAGAATCCTCAGTACCCATTCCTTCAGGGCGTTTGGACATGTGTAAAATATCCCCTTCCTCAAATTGACTCTCATATGCTGATAAAAGCGGGCTTGCGGATATAGGATGAGTGTAGAGATTGAAGAATGGTCCCTTCAAATGAAAATGATTCTCAATTATCACGCAAGCAAATCAAATGATAATGGTTATCAATTATGAAGTCAAATGTTCATTTAGTCGTGTAGTTGATAATTTAATCTAAATATTATGAAAATAAAGGACTAAATAACTACCAAATGAGTGGAAATAGTGAATGCCAGACTGAGTCATTTAAAAAGAGGAGAAATGTCAAAAGACCTTGACCGTCTCGAGATATTTACCATTTTCTTCTGTTTGATTCAGGAATATATATAGGTTTTTCTTCTTGAAATCATTTTGAGGAAAAATAAGTCTATAGACCTTCTTGTATTTTTAGGAAAAAAGAGGAGAATTTTTCGAAAAGCTGGTGAGCATATCTCACAACTTATTCAATATCATGCGTAAATTCATATACAATTTTCTAAGGAAGACAAGATCGAAGGGAATGTAGGCAGAATGAAAACTCCATTAGGAAAGCTAAGGCTAAAACTGCTTGAACATCAGCTCAAACTGAAAAATGCGTTTACAGTGGAAGAATATCAAGAAATGAAGCAATCATTACATGAAATACGGATGACATTTGCGGCCTATGAACAATGGGATTTATACCAGCGAGCCACCGATATGATCACCATCCTCCTCTTTCAACATGCCCTCAAGCAAAACCACCATTAACACTTTCACTTTTTATGAGTAGCTTATTTCTTATGGAAGCACGGTGCTGTTTTAAAGTTGGCCAAATATCATATAGCATCAAAAATGCGGAAATGAAAAAAGTAAGGGATGTCCCCTTACTTTTTGATCAATCGGTGTACATGTCTGTAAACACCATTCAATTAGAATCCATCTGTGACATCATATTCGTAACGAATATCGGCTTTGACATTGCTCATAGTAGATCTCGCAGTAGCCTTTGCGTTGTACTTAAAGCTCCATTTTTGAGCCACTTTTAATTCATCTTCCAGTGAAATATGATAAGACCCACTTGTTGCAGATGAAAAAAGTGATTGGTTCCAAATCTTGTTTTCATCAGCCATCAGTTTGTGTGTGACATTTCCTTGGTTAGGCGATTGGGTACTAGTTGTTGAAATCGATTTAACGATAGCATTGTTAGGAATAGAAGAATTGGTCGTTAAATCCATTGTAATGACAGAAGAATCAACACCTGCTAGATTCAAAGATGAATTCCCCAGGTTGGTAGCAGTCCCGGTAAAATTGAATGTCCCATTCCCAGATTTGATACGATCTTGAATGGAGACAGTAAAATACATATTCCCTGTATATGAGCCACGGGTCACTTTCACAAAATAAGTTTCTGAAGTTGAAGTAACGTCACCAGTATTTGCAAATATAAAGGGTGTTACTGAATCAGGATTAATCACTCTTGACCCTGGTTTAGAGCTCTTCGAATTATACACCTCGATTTTCATCCCCGTATATTGCTTATTATACGAACTTCGCACATAGACCCTTTCACCCTTATTGATCGTGAACTGATAATACGCTTCATTTTCACCTTCAGGTAAGATTGTTGTATCTGGGCGACTATTTTTCCAATATCCCATTGAGCTTGCTGTGTTAGGGCTGTTATTCCCCGTAATAGCCGCTTCTGCTGAATGAGGTGCAAAAAAACTAGTAACAAGCACTAATACCAATGCAGGTAACAAAAAACGTTTGAAGATAGTATTTGTCATATTTTAACCCTCCTTGTAATAATTACTATATCGGATCAAAACTAACAAATTTTAACTGAATTGCCGATATATTTAATAATCACTATTTTTTAAAAAGGAGAATCAAAATGAATATTAATACGTCATACACGGCAGGTGTTTCAAACAATCAGAACAGAATCGATTATAAAGGTCAATCTATTAAAAGTACAAATGAGGTGATGACCGAATCTGATAGACGGATGAAAATACTAGATGAAAAATATGAAAAAATAAATGAACAAAATAAACGTTTCAAAAATCCTCATGGTCATATACACGATAAGTATCGAAATCCACGCTCGCCTTATTTTAGGAGTGATCTAACTAAAGTAGAAAGAGAAGCTGCATATACGATGGAGATTGGCTGGGCTAATTCTGGAAAAGGAGGTCAATATGACTTTAATGATGCCATCTTCCGTAATGAAAAACGGTACGATCCAACCCAAGAAAGCGTAGAGAAAAAAATATCCAATCGTCAAAAGGTCAACGAACAATTACAAGATTTATTCTCTAAAAACGGGATATCCATTCCTAAAAACACAAATCTAACTTTTACCATTGACCCGAACAATTTTAAATTGGTGGTAAGTGGTTCAAAAGACGAAACGCTGATGAAACAAATAGAAGACTTATTAAATACAACCAACAATACAAGAGAATTATTTTTCCATATCATGAAAAGCAGAAATGATGATTCTACTCAATTCACACCGGATTCTCTGGCAAAGTTCCATCTTGTCAATCAAATCAAAACGGTGACAGGCTACAATTTAAAGGATTTAAGCATTGTAAATGGTCAATTTGTAACGGATAACGGAACGAATATTTTTGATCTATACAAAGAAGAACTTCTTAAAAATCCATATACAGCAGAAAATGCGCGCATTGCCGCTTCACATTACGGTGCACAGCTATTCGATCTAGCCAAAAACGGGTTTGATTCCATTCCAGATTTGGTTTTATCTATTGGTTATCAAAACGGTTCTTTACAAGACATTGGGCAAAAAGTGAATTATGGGGTTAAGAAAACGATAGATTAGAAAAACGCATCCGAACATGCCATGTTGGAGCGTCGATTACATGTGTGAACGGCAACAAATCGAAATTCCATTAGCGATAACGAAGGACTCTATAACAATTGATGTTACAGAGTCTTTTCTATTGAAATGCGCTGGTTTGCACAAAATATCAACATGGTAATTTTGACTATAGTCGATGTTTTTCACTTTTTTATTGATGAAAATGTTAAAATGATGAGTAGCGTATTTTTTTTATGAAAGGACGGTGCTTGGCATGACGGAACTTCTCGATGACCGGCTGCCGCCGCAAAATATAGAAGCCGAGCAGGCCGTATTAGGTGCTGTTTTTTTAGAACCATCTGCGCTAACGCTCGCTTCTGAGGTATTAATTCCAGAGGATTTCTATAGAATGTCGCATCAAAAGATTTACAATGCGATGCTTGTACTTGGTGATAGAGGAGAACCGGTTGACCTTGTCACGGTGACATCAGAACTTGCCAATACAGACTTACTAGAAGAGGTAGGCGGGATTTCGTATTTAACGGATATTGCGAACTCTGTCCCAACTGCCGCAAACATCGAATACTATGCAAAAATTGTAGAAGAAAAATCCATTTTAAGACGTCTGATTCGTACAGCGACAACCATTGCACAGGATGGATATACGCGTGAGGATGAAGTAGAGGATCTATTGAGTGATGCTGAAAAAACCATTATGGAAGTGGCGCAGCGTAAAAACTCAGGAGCTTTCCAAAACATTAAGGACGTTCTTGTTCAGACATATGATAATATTGAACAGCTTCATAACCGAAAAGGCGATATCACAGGGATTCCAACGGGATTCTCTGAGCTTGACCGGATGACAGCTGGCTTCCAGCGAAATGACTTGATTATTGTAGCGGCTCGTCCATCGGTAGGGAAAACAGCCTTCGCATTGAACATTGCACAAAATGTCGCGACGAAGACAGACGAAAGTGTCGCCATCTTTAGTTTAGAGATGGGTGCTGAGCAGCTTGTCATGCGTATGCTTTGTGCAGAGGGAAATATCAATGCACAGAACCTAAGAACCGGTAATCTGACAGAAGAGGACTGGGGTAAGCTGACAATGGCAATGGGCTCGTTATCAAACAGTGGAATTTTCATTGACGATACACCTGGGATCAGAGTGAGTGAAATTCGCTCTAAATGCCGCCGGTTGAAGCAAGAAAACGGTCTTGGGATGATCCTGATTGACTACTTGCAGCTCATTCAAGGGAGCGGACGATCAAGCGATAACCGTCAGCAAGAGGTATCTGAAATCTCTAGGGCTTTAAAATCGCTGGCAAGGGAACTTGAAGTTCCTGTCATTGCCCTGTCTCAGCTTTCCCGCGGAGTAGAGCAGCGTCAGGATAAACGTCCGATGATGTCTGATATTCGTGAATCAGGAAGTATTGAGCAGGATGCCGATATCGTGGCATTCCTTTATCGTGATGATTACTACGACAAAGAATCAGAGAATAAGAACATTATTGAAATCATTATTGCCAAACAGCGTAACGGTCCAGTTGGTACGGTTTCACTGGCCTTCGTCAAAGAATATAACAAATTCGTCAACCTGGAAAGAAGATTTGACGATACGGGTGTTCCGCCCGGTGCTTAAAGCCCAGCTCAAGAAGCTGGGCTTTTTTGATCCATCTACATCGAAAGAATGACTGAAAAACAGCCGAAATGAGGAGGAGAGAGAGAAAAAGAGATCGTATACTAAAAGGAGAAAAGGAGTGATGACAGATGGAATTTCAACAGTTCAAAGCCGCTCAATTACGCATCGCACGTCCAACAGCCAACATGAACGAGGTTGTTTCCTTTTATGAAGAAGGCTTAGGGCTCAAACGAATAGGCTCATTTGATCAGCATGAAGGGTATGATGGTGTGATGCTCGGACTTCCTCACCAGCATGTTCATTTAGAAATCACCAAACATGAAGAAGAAGAGGGCCTGCCCGTTCCGCATCCAGAACAGCTGCTTGTTTTCTATATTCCTGATGAACAGGAGTTTCAGCAGATGAAAAAGAGACTGATCTCATTTGGCGGACGGCATGTCACCTCTACGAACCCATACTGGGATCGAGGAGGGGCAACCATTGAAGATCCAGATGGATACCGAGTTGTGCTCATGAACACAGAAGGAATTACCCCCGTTTAAAATAGACTCCCATGCTTGGTGGGAGTCTTTTCTGTTATGAGCGAGGTGTGACGCGCAGCTTCAGCTCTTTCAGTCCATACATGCCGCTGTTTGTCATCGGCACATAGGAGAGGAGCGCTAGTGACTCATATCGGTCCAATAAGGCCTTGATAGCAGTACATGCTTCCAAGCGGGCAAGTGGTGCGCCTAGACAGAAGTGGATGCCGTGGCCGAAGCCGATATGAGGATTAGGATGGCGGTGTATATCGTATTCATGTGCGTTTGAAAACTGGCGCTCATCCCGGTTGGCAGAAGCGAGAAAAACAATGACATTGTCTCCCTTTTTCAACGTTTTCCCTCCAAGCTCTGTGTCCTCTTTGACATAACGGACGATTGTAGGTGCTGGTGCACGGAAACGGACGGCCTCCTCCACAGCGCGCGGGATGAGCTCAGGTGATTGAACGAGCGCTTCATACACCCCCGGCTTTTCCAACAAGCTAAAGATCATATTGGAGATCAGATTGGTGGTCGTTTCGTTGCCTGCTAAAAGGAGAAGATTGCAGAAAGGGATTAATTCATCCGCTGACAGCTTGTCTCCATTCTCCTCAGCTTGAATTAAAAGAGAAATCAAATCATCACCGAGATGCTGACGCTTGTCTTCGATGATGTCAGCAAAAAATGCCATCATGTCAGCTTCGCCTTGATCTCGTGTTTTCTGCCATTCAGCTACATCCTCTTCATTTTCACTTTTAGGCATACTAACCAGAATATCTGACCATTCTTTAAAGGATTGTTTATGTTCTGACGGCACACCTAAAAGCTCTGCAATGACAATGACAGGAAGCGGATAGGAGATGTCTTGAACAAGATCAATTTCTTCTTTCCCATCTATTTGCGCCATGAGTTCATCCATTAATTCTTGAATACGGGGTTCCCACAATTTCATCACTCGAGGTGTAAAGGCTTTGCTCACAATGGAGCGGATCCGCGTGTGTTTTGGCGGGTCCATCATCACCATTGTTTTCATTAGAGAATGCTTCCGCTGGTCTTTAGGAGGCTGACTAGAAAAGGTATCTTTATCAATAGTTACGCGTTTTGCTTCATCATATGTGAACACACTCCATGTTTGGCTGTTTTCATCAAAATGAACAGGCGATTCCTTACGCATTTTGGCATACCAATCAAACGGGTTATACGGGTCCTGCTTGTTTTTCCCTCTTAATAATGCTTTTTGCACGGCACTTGGTGTTGTTGTTTCCATGATCATCACTCCTTATGGGTTGTCAGATGATTCCTTTTTTTCGTTGTGTTAGATTAAAGTTAATTCATCAGCCGATAGGATTCAACCAACAGAAAAGCGAAATCTGTTGAAGAATATAGGAAGGGGAGAGCGGCTTGTGGCGGACTGCTACAGAGGGGATAAGCGAGCAACTGAATCAAAGCATCAATTAAGAAAAGCGTTATTTCATTTATTAAGAGAGAAGGAATGGGGAAAGGTTTCCGTACAGGATTTAACGAAAAAGGCAGGCATTCATCGCACCACCTTTTATCAGCATTATGAAGATAAGTTTGATCTTGCCCAGCAGGTCATGGATGAGATGTTTGATGTGATGAAAGCTGCTATTTTTGCTCCTGTACAAGAAGAGGATTGGCAGGCAGACCATGCAGCATATGTGTATATTTTTCGATTTTATCAGCATTTGCAGGAACATGAAGAGGAGTATCAGATTCTCTTGAAAAGAGGGCGAGAGCTTAATATTTATCAGACAGCCAGTGCTTTTTTTGAGGAAAGCTTTACTTTGGGGTTAGAGGAGGTCGCAGGTTCAAAGCCTGACCCGCATCACGTTCCTCTCGACATGCAGAAGCAATTTGTCATTTCTGCTTATGTTGGAACCGCTGAATGGTGGCTGAGGACAGGGAGACCGTATTCACCTGACTTCATGGCAAGCTCGATGATTCAATTGATTGAAAATCATGAATAAAGCGGGAATCGATAAAAACAGTTGTTTTTGCTCAAAATCTCCTTTTTCAAGCGTGGAAGAAGCGATTAAAGCGCTTTTCCTCACATTTAAAGCGAACAAAATTTGATTTCGAGATACTAATGTTCGGATTTAGCGTTGACTTTTTCGTTTTGCATTGATAAAATAAATGTGTTTGAAAGAGATAACGTTTTGAAAGGTTAACGGAGGTGCACGATATGTCTTCAGTAGTCGTAGTAGGTACGCAGTGGGGTGACGAAGGGAAAGGGAAAATTACCGATTTCCTTTCAGAAAATGCAGAGGTGATTGCCCGTTATCAAGGGGGAAACAATGCAGGTCACACGATCAAATTTGATGGAGTGACTTACAAGCTACACCTCATTCCGTCCGGTATTTTTTATAAAGAGAAAACTTGTGTCATCGGTAATGGAATGGTGGTTGATCCTAAAGCGTTGGTCACTGAGCTTGCGTATCTTCACGAACGGAATGTGAGTACAGAGAACCTCAGAATCAGCAATAGAGCCCATGTGATTCTGCCTTATCATTTAAAATTGGACGAGGTAGAAGAAGAGCGGAAAGGGGCTAATAAGATCGGTACGACGAAAAAAGGAATCGGACCAGCTTATATGGACAAAGCAGCTCGCGTCGGAATCCGCGTCGCAGATCTATTAGATCGTGAAGTATTTGAAGAGAAGCTTGCACGTAATCTAGAAGAGAAAAATCGTCTTTTAGAGAAAATGTACGACACAGAAGGCTTCAAAATTGAAGATATTTTAGACGAGTATTATGAATATGGCCAGCAAGTGAAAAAATATGTCGTGGACACGTCTGTTGTATTGAACGATGCTCTAGATGAAGGCCGCCGTGTTCTATTTGAAGGGGCACAAGGCGTTATGCTTGATATCGATCAAGGGACATATCCATTTGTGACATCCTCTAACCCAGTGGCTGGAGGAGTGACGATTGGTTCTGGCGTAGGTCCTACGAAAATTCAACATGTAGTCGGCGTATCAAAAGCTTACACAACACGTGTTGGAGATGGCCCATTCCCAACAGAACTTCATGATGAAATTGGCGATCAAATCCGTGAAGTTGGCCGTGAATACGGTACGACAACTGGACGTCCGCGCCGTGTTGGCTGGTTTGACAGTGTTGTTGTCCGTCATGCCCGCCGTGTGAGCGGTATTACAGATTTATCTCTGAACTCAATCGATGTACTGACAGGGATTGAGACATTGAAAATCTGTGTCGCTTATAAATTGAACGGAGAAATCACAGAAGAATTCCCAGCAAGTCTAAAGGAATTAGCGAAATGTGAGCCTGTCTACGAAGAAATGCCAGGATGGACCGAGGATATTACAGGCGTGAAAAATTTAAGTGAACTGCCTGAAAATGCCCGCCACTATTTAGAGCGCATTTCACAATTAACAGGTATTCCACTTTCTATTTTCTCAGTCGGACCAGACCGTTCACAAACGAACGTTGTCCGCAGCGTGTACCGTCCATAAGTATAGACAGATCAGACACCAGTAAAATCACACATTTTACTGGTGTTTTTTTTGTTTAAATATTCCTTAAATTCAATAGAACGGACTTCCCGGCATTACCAAAATATGATAACTGTATAAAGGGAAGGAGCGTTCAAGTGAAAGAAAGAATACGATTATTAGATATTTTACGAGGCTTTGCCATACTAGGCACATTGGGGACGAACGTTTGGTTTTTTGCGTATGCAGGGAATACCTTTGCGACAGATCAGATTGCAGATGAATATGAAAATGGCAGTTTGCTTGAAAGCATTGTTTCGATGTTCGTTTATGGCAAAATGCTCTCGCTGCTCACCATCATGTTTGGTGTTGGATTGGAGCTGAAGTACCAGCAGGCGAAAAGAAAAAACACACCTTGGCCGGGTACATATTTATGGATTCTTTTATTTTTATTTATCGAAGGCTTTGTTCATTTTGCCCTTGTGATGGAATATGATGTGCTCATGAGTTACGCCGTCACGGGTTTACTTGTGGCTTTCATTGTACGTGGAGGGGACCGGCGCATCAAAAAGGGCATGATCTTCTCTGGTTTGATTCACCTGCTAGTCATGTCATTTCTGATTGTGTTCTCCCTTTCTGAAATGGAGACAGAATCCTATGATCAAAGCAGTGAACCAATGCTAGAGGAGCAGCTGCCAGAGACATGGATCTCGCAGGTTCAAGAACGATTACAGTACTTTTTCATGTACCGTGAAGAAGCGATCTTTATCATTCCAATGAATACATTTCTGTTTTTATTAGGTGTTCGAATGATGAGAGCTGGTGTTTTTTATGCGAATACACGCGGACAATCTCTTCGGAAAACATTGTTCCGATTCGGTTTATGGATTGGTCTGCCGCTGAATGCACTCGTCTTCGTGCCGAATGAAATAGTGGAATTCGTGGTGCGCTACGTCTTTTCACCATTCCTCTCTATCTTCTATATAGCTGTCATTGCGAAGCTCTTGGCACTTACGGAATCTTGGTTCATGTGGACTTGGTTTGAATATGTAGGGAAAATGGCGCTCAGCTGCTACATCCTGCAAAATGTCATCTGCTCGATTCTTTTTTATAGCTGGGGATTGGGTCTTGGCGGTCAAATCAATGCACCCCTTATCGTATTGGCATGGCTGCTCATTTCACTTCTGCAAATAGCGATTTCAGCATTTTGCTTAAATGTATGGCGGATTGGACCAATGGAATATATCCGATCGCGGGCACTTCGCCGGGTGACGATGAAGAAAGCAACGTAAAGGGAGTGGCGCAATGTTTTTTAGGAAAATGACGAAAAGGGAGCAAATAAACGCAAAAAAAGCAGCTGTGCCGGCGTTTATCTTTTATCTTCTGGCATTAGGTGGACATGCGCTATATTCGTTCATCCAAGAGGATCGACCACCTGTCACGTTTGTGATATTAATGGCGGGTCTCTTTGTTTATTTTATGGCAGACTGGCTATTCAACAAAATACATTCATAAAAAAGAAGCCCTCATTACGAGAGCTTCTTTCTTATTTTAGGCTTTTATATTGCCCTTTTAAATTTTTACGAATGTATTGGATAATTTTGCGCAATTCATTCGCATGCGGTCTGCCAAATGGGCTTGTTTGTCTTTGCTGATAGAGCACTTGCCCTTTTTCATTTAATAAGAAATAGGCGGGTTCTCCGTGTACCCCGTGATCTTCATATGGAGCATCTTCCCCGTGATAGAAGACTTCATATGCTTTTAATGATGTGAGATCTTGGTCAGACATGATCGGGAAGGAAAGTCCCTCTTTATCAGCAAATTCCTTCAAGTTCTCAGGGTTATCCGTTGAAATCGCCATTAAGTGAATATCCTTGTCTTGAAAGTATGATTGCTGCTTTTCTAGCTCCTTTAATTCCTCTACGCATACTGGGCACCAGGATCCTCTAAAGAAAATGATGAGGTGCCAGCTTTGATGCTCCTCTAAATGTTTATAGAAATCAATGTGTTCTCCCTGCACCGTTGGCAGTGAAAAATTGGGCATTTTATCTCCTAATTTGAATGAACTCATGCTGCTTCCTCCTTTTTCAATCACAATGTTACTTGTCTATTGTATAACCATTTTCAGACGGTCTAAAACGTTTCTATGTGCTTGAATAAACAGTGACCATTGAAAAGAAGGATCAAAATTGAAGGCGATTGCAGAAATGGGCGATTTGACAGGAGATATCAAATCCGACACTTTTTTTAAAAAAATGTCGAAAAACGTATTGCCATATGTAATGACTCTATGATATTATAAATCTCGTTGTTGCAAAGGTCTCTGAAACTTGTTAGGATGCGATGTTCCAGCTTTTTTGAAAGCGATTGGTTTGACGCAATACAGCTTCTTCAGATTCACTTTTCACAAACCGAGAGCCATTAGCTCAGTTGGTAGAGCATCTGACTTTTAATCAGAGGGTCGAAGGTTCGAGTCCTTCATGGCTCACCATGTATTGGCCCGTTGGTCAAGCGGTTAAGACACCGCCCTTTCACGGCGGTAACACGGGTTCGAATCCCGTACGGGTCATTGATTTACTTTAGCGTTAAGCTAATTTTTCCTCACTTGCTTGAAAGAGCACCACGATTGCTTTTTCGGGCAAGTTACTGAGGTCCGGTAGTTCAGTTGGTTAGAATGCCTGCCTGTCACGCAGGAGGTCGCGGGTTCGAGTCCCGTCCGGACCGCCATTTATACATATTCATCTTTTTGATGATGGCTCGGTAGCTCAGTTGGTAGAGCAACGGACTGAAAATCCGTGTGTCGGCGGTTCGATTCCGTCCCGAGCCACTTCCAAACGCATCTGCAATCGCAGGTGCGTTTTTATTTTATGAAAAGAAGGCATAAAAAGGGAGAAGCCGGACCTAGGTAGGGCCCGGCTCCATAAGAAGAAGACGTTACATGTATATAGACGTTTGGTGATTGGAAAAGTTTCGATAAAAAAGGAAAAAGTCATCAATTTTTTTGAGCCGTGTCCTTCCTATCCAACGTTCACTAGAAAAGAAAGCCGTTATTATTTTTATCTTTGCCTCGTAAAACGTTATAATAGATAGTGAGCCTTTTTTACTCGAACGAAAAAGGCCTGATGAGACATGCAAAATGAAATGACATAGATGCTAAAAATGCAGGAGGAAATCATAATGGAAAAAAAGATTCTTGTCGTAGATGATGAAAAACCGATTGCGGATATATTGGAATTTAACTTAAGAAAAGAGGGCTATGAGGTTCATTGTGCGTATGACGGAAATGAAGCCCTTGAAATGGTAGAAGAAATGAAGCCGGACATCATTCTGCTCGACATTATGCTGCCGAACAAAGATGGCGTTGAAGTATGCCGTGAAGTGAGAAAGAAATATGACATGCCGATTATTATGCTTACAGCGAAGGACTCTGAAATTGATAAGGTCATCGGTCTTGAGCTTGGAGCGGATGATTATGTGACGAAGCCATTCAGCACGCGCGAGCTGCTTGCACGTGTGAAAGCGAATTTGAGAAGACAGACTGCTGCTCCGCAATCGGAGGAAGAATCTGAATCAAATGATATCGAGATTGGATCACTTGTCATTTACCCAGATGCGTATGTCGTGTCTAAGCGTGAGGAAACGATCGAGTTGACGCACCGTGAATTCGAATTGCTTCATTACTTAGCGAAGCACATTGGACAAGTCATGACACGTGAGCATTTACTACAAACTGTATGGGGCTACGATTACTTTGGAGATGTCCGTACAGTAGACGTTACAGTGCGCCGTCTTCGTGAGAAAATTGAAGACAACCCTAGCCACCCGAGCTGGATCGTGACAAGACGAGGCGTCGGCTACTATTTAAGAAACCCAGAGCAGGACTAAGATTCTTATGAATAAAGTAGGTTTTTTTCGCTCGATTCACTTCAAATTGACCTTAATCTACGTGCTGCTGATCATTGTCGCCATGCAGATCATTGGCGTCTACTTTGTGAAGCAGCTAGAGCAGTCCTTAATTAATTCTTATGATAATTCCTTGAATCAGCGAATCTACTCGTTATCGTATTACCTAGAACAGGATTCATCGAAAAGCAAGGCGGAATTAAAAGAGGATGCTCAAAAGATTTTAAACGATTTTAACAACAAAGATGAGTCTAATGAAATTTCTGAAGTCAGCTATATTGACGAAAGCAGAGAGGTCATTGCCTCTGTGAATAATGGCAGTCAAGAGATTGCCGGGAAAAAAATCACAGATCAAATCATTAGCCGTATTTTCGCGGTTGGCAAAGACTACGAGAAAAAATTCTATGACCCAGAATCGAATAAACGAGTCCGCATATCAGCGACAGCCGTGAAAAATGAAAACCAAGAAACCGTTGGTGTCATTTATGTGGTCTCCTCCATGGAAAGTGTTTTTAACCAAATGCGAACCATTAATACGATTTTGGCAACGGGAACGCTGCTTGCCCTTGGGATTACTGCTCTACTTGGTATATTCATATTCAGAACCATCACACACCCAATTTCGGATATGAGAAAGCAAGCGATCGAGCTCGCCAAAGGGAACTTTTCCAGAAAGGTCCGAAAGTATGGACATGATGAGATCGGTCAGCTAGCGACGACCTTTAACCATCTGACGAGAGAGCTGGAGGAAGCTCAGCTGATGACAGAGGGTGAGCGGAAAAAGCTTTCTTCTGTCATTGCATATATGACGGATGGTGTCATTGCAACGAATCAAAACGGTGCCATTATTCTATTAAACAGCCCGGCATTAGAGCTTCTGAATGTTTCACGTGAAACAGCATTAGAGATGCCCATTACGTCATTGCTCGGCCTAGAGGAAACCCATACATTTGAAGATTTAGTTGAAAATCAAGACTCCATGCTGATAGAAATTGAACGCGAAGATCAGCTGTCTGTTTTGCGTGTCAATTTTTCAGTCATTCAGAAAGAGCATGGGAAGATCGACGGCTTAATTGCTGTCATTTATGACGTGACAGAGCAAGAGAAAATTGATGCTGAACGCCGTGAATTCGTAGCGAACGTATCGCATGAGCTGCGTACACCGCTGACGACGATGCGAAGCTATCTTGAGGCATTAGCTGAAGGTGCAATTGGTGATAAAGAGCTTGCGCCAAGGTTCCTCAGTGTCACGCAAAATGAAACAGAGCGTATGATCAGGCTTGTCAACGACCTGCTCCAGCTGTCCAAATTCGACAGCAAGGACTATCAATTCAACCGTGAGTGGACGAACTTTATCAGGTTTATCTCGCTCGTCATTGATCGTTTTGAAATGACGAAGGAGCAGCATGTCGATTTTATCCGCAATCTGCCGCAGCGTGAAATATATGTGGAAATTGATCAAGATAAAATCACACAGGTGCTCGATAACATCATTTCCAATGCCATGAAATATTCTCCAGAGGGTGGACATATTACGTTCACAGTCGATCTGGATGAGGATGAAGGGCTTGTGTTATTCAGCGTCAAAGATGAAGGAATCGGTATTCCGAAGAAGGATATGGATAAAATCTTTGAACGTTTTTATCGAGTGGATAAAGCGAGAACAAGAAAGCTTGGCGGTACCGGCCTAGGACTTGCGATTGCAAAAGAAATGGTTCAGGCTCATGGCGGAGATATTTGGGCTGACAGCATTGAAGGAAAAGGAACAACGGTAACCTTTACCCTTCCGTACAATGAAGAACAAGAGGATGATTGGGATGAAGCGTGAGACCTTTAAAACCATAATATTGACAATCCTAATTGCGATCAGCCTTGTGTTTACATGGAATATTTGGATGTTCCAGCCCGTCATGCAGGATCAGGCGGATGCCGGCACAAAGGTCGTGGAAACGAAGAAGATTTCAAGCGATGAGCCCCGAAGTCTCATTGATGTCGTGAAGCCGCGTGAGATGTTCATCCATTCCAATGGAGAGCATTTCAAAGTGGATCAAAAGGAACTCTTCCAAAACTTTTGGAATGATGTGAGCCTGTGGGATGTCAAAGAGATTGCCGATGTGTCGGACCAATATTCCGAGCAGAGATTTAAAAATTTCTTCTATGGACGCGGAGGACAGGGGAAGACATTGGATCTTGTGTTCAATGATCCGATTCCGATTGATATTTTCCAAGCACTGTTTAAATGGCCGAATAAATCCATTGAATACAACTCATTTGATCGGATGATTGTGCCGTTTGCCCAGCAGAATAAGGCCAATAAAAAAGTCTATTTGGTCTCATATAGCAAGGAAACGGTGCTTGAGCTGACGATTGAGTCCGCCAACTATCGTAATCTGATGGACAGCATCGCAGCCGCTCAAAGCGAGATGCCGCGCTATGATCTTTATACATTCTCAGAGAATTCTAAAAGAGATTTCCTCCTGCCGAGAAAGCAAAAGCAGCTTGAAGCAAAAATGTTCTTTATCGAAACGATTAAGACAACCAAATTCAAGGACGCTTTGTTTACAGACCCAAGTCTTGTCGGTGAGGAATCTAATTTAAACCGGACGGTGTATACAGATGGGACAAGTCGTCTTGAAGCCAATCAAAAAGATCACCGCATCCAATATCAGCACCGCAATATCAATTCCAGTACTGTTTTTCAAACGGGGGATTTGATCAAGCGAAGCGTGAAGTATTTCAATGATACGGGAAGCTTTACTGATGACTATCAATACTTTGGCATCAACAGCAACCAGCAGCTGTCCTTCAATATGTTTATGGATGGTCTGCCAATCGTCAATAGTACGAAGCATCCATTTGGTATGACCTCTCTGGAAGTACAATGGGCGAATGATGACATCTTGAATTACAAGCGTCCAAACTACATTCTTGGCAACAAAGCGAGTCAGAGTGAACAGGTCAAGCTGATGAATGGGACAGAGCTGAAGAATCTGATCATCAAACAGACGAAATATGATGATCTGGAGAAAATTGAACAGATTTTCCCTGCGTATCAAGCTGCGACAACGGCATCAGATCAAGATCAAGCGATGTTTGTCTGGCTGGAGCCAGTATGGTGCATGAAATATAACGGCAAAACCGTGATTCTATCGAATGATCTGCTGACAGAGGGGAGCGAGAATAATGGAGTGGAATAAGACCAAAACGATCTTTATCCTAGCCTTTCTCGTTCTCGATATCTTTCTAGGTTTTCAATACTTTGAAAAACGATCGACTGATCATTTTGCGATTATCGAAAAAACGGATACGCTGGAAGAAATGAAGGCAGACGGAATCAAATATGGCAATCTATCAGATGAAGCGAAGATTGGATACCGCATTACAGCTGAAAAGAAGCAATATACGAAAAAGGATGTCGACGGATTAGCTGATCAAAAGGCGAAAAGCACATTCCCGAAAACAGACAAAGATGATCCTGTCACGTTGCTTGAAATGACCTTCAATAAACCAGTCGCATTGCCGAAAAAGGATATGAAAACAGCAGCGACGAACCTTGTGAACCAGCGTTTGCTGGATGGGAAGAATTATAAGCTGTGGAGTATTGATGAAGAGACAGGTAAAATCGTCTTTTTCCAAACGTATAAAGGGAAATACATCTTCCAAGAAGGCCTTGATGACACCGAAACCATCGGAAAAATCACATTAGATTTGAACGATCAAAACGAGGTCGTATCATATCAGCAGTCGATGGTGACGTCGATTAATGAAGTGAGAAAAGAAACCCTTGTCCCGGCGCTTGAAACTGTGAAGGACTTATATACGCAAAATATGCTGAGCCAAAACACGACCGTGAACAAGGTGGAACTTGGCTACTATACGCAATACCCAGGTGCAAGCACGCAGGTCATGGTTCCTGTATGGAGAGTGGAGCTTGAAGGCGAATCAGCTGGTTCAAAGAAAAAGACAGAGGAAGAATATTTGATCAATGCCATCGACGGCTCAACACTTGATCATATAGAGAAAGATGACAAATCTTCAATGGAGTGAGAGAACATGAGCTTGCAGTTCAGTGTACTAGCGAGCGGAAGTACGGGGAACGCTTTTTATTTAGAAACAGACGAGCATGCCTTTTTGGTGGATGCTGGCCTAAGCGGCAAGCAGATGGTCGAGCTGCTTGGTCAAATCGACCGAAAGCCTGAAGACTTGGACGGAATTTTTGTGACACACGAGCACTCAGATCATATTAAGGGGCTTGGTGTCATGGCAAGAAAGTACAAGCTTCCCGTCTATGCAAATGCGAAAACGTGGAAGGCGATGGAATCTCATATTGGGAAGATTGACACCGAGCAGAAATTTCATTTTGATATGGAGACGGTTCAATCCTTTGGCGGTCTTGATGTCGAGTCATTTGGCGTGTCACATGATGCGGCAGAGCCTATGTTTTACGTGTTCCATTATGGAGGGCGAAAGCTTGCCCTCATGACGGATACAGGCTATGTGAGTGATCGCATGAAAGGAATTATTAAATCAGCCAATACATTTGTATTTGAGAGCAATCATGATGTCGGTATGCTGCAAATGGGCCGATACCCATGGAGTATTAAGCGCAGAATCCTGAGCGACGTTGGACATGTATCGAATGAAGATGCCGCTCTTGCGATGACAGATGTAATTGGGGATGCCACCTCACGCATTTACTTAGCTCACTTGAGTCAAGACAACAACATGAAGGATTTAGCCCGTATGGCGGTCCAGCAGACGCTTGAAATGAAGGGCTATGTTGTGGGGGACGGCTTTGATTTATATGATACGGATCCGAAAAAAGCAACACCGCTTTGCGCCGTATGATTTTGACAATCGTATGATTAAGATAAGAGCTTCTTACCAACACTATATACATCATCTATTCACTGAAAGGAAGGAAACATAGTGGATTATCGCGATGTAGAGTGGAAGCCGAGACGGAGCAGAAAAGGATATTTCCTATCTGGTTTGATCGGTGTATTGGTAGGAGCTTTTTTAATGGGATTCTTTTTCCCCTATGTATCTGGACAGAGCGGCAGTCCCTTTGGTTGGCAGCCGGCCGGAGACCAGCAAGCATCAGAGGGCCCTTTAAAGACAGTCAATGTGAGCGTCAATGATGCTGTCACGAAAGTGGTGTCTAGTATGTCGGATACGGTTGTCGGCGTCATTAACATCCAAAAGTCGAGCTTTTGGGAGGAAGGTGGAGAAGCAGGCAGCGGGTCAGGTGTGATTTATAAAAAAAAGGGTGATACCTTTTATATCGTGACCAACCATCATGTCATCAAAGGCGCAAACCAGCTTGAAGTGAGCCTTCAGGACGGGACAAGAATTGGAGCCGATCTTGTCGGCAGCGATCAGCTCATGGATTTAGCGGTACTCACCGTCAAAAGTGATAAGATCAAGAAAACCGCCGCCTTTGGCAATTCAGATCATGTGAAGCCAGGTGAGCCAGTCATCGCCATTGGAAATCCATTAGGGCTTGAATTCGCGGGCTCTGTCACACAAGGTGTCATTTCAGGAACGGAACGTGCGATTCCTGTGGACTCGAATGGAGACGGACAGGCGGATTGGAATGCGGAAGTTTTGCAAACAGATGCCGCCATCAATCCGGGAAACAGTGGTGGTGCGTTGATCAATATGGACGGGAAAGTGATCGGTATCAATTCAATGAAAATTGCTGAATCAGAAGTTGAAGGAATTGGGCTGTCCATTCCTGCGAATTTGGTTATCCCTGTCATAGAGGATTTAGAGCGCTATGGGGAGGTCAAACGTCCATACCTTGGGGTTGGCATGAAATCACTAGCCGATATTGCGAGCTACCACTGGCAGGAAACGTTGAAACTGCCAGAAAAGGTCACAACCGGAGTCGTCGTGATGAGTGTTGAACCTTTGTCTCCAGCAGGAAAAGCGGGGCTAAAAGAGCTGGATGTCGTGACATCCTTTGATGGCAAAGATGTACAGAATATCGTGGATCTGCGTAAATATTTATATCAAAAGAAAGTCGGCGACAAGGTAAAGGTGCAATTTTACCGAAGCGGAAAGAAAAAATCAGTAGAGGTCAAACTCTCCCAGACCGACCGATTCGGCGGATAACCAGTTCCAACAAGGGACTGGTTTTTTTTGCATGCTCATCATATGATGAAGGAAAGGGGGAGGTACGATTGGTTACACTACAACCGATGTCACAAACAGATTATGATTCATTGATGGAGGAAGCCATTAAGAGGTATGCAGAAGAAAAAGTGCTCGCAGGGACATGGGAGAAGGAAGAAGCACTTGAGAACGCAGAAGATCAATTTGATAGGCTGCTTCCAGAAGGTCTTCAAACAGAGCATCATGAGCTGTGGAACTTCTTAAAGGGAGAAGAGGCGATTGGCTGGGTTTGGCTTTGTTATGATCCGAATCACCCTCAACAGGAAGGATTTATTTATAACTTTATTTTGTTTGAAGCTTATCGAGGAAAAGGTTTTGCGAAGCAGGCCATTGCTGCATTAGAGGAGCAGGCAAAGTCATTAGGTGTGCAAAAACTCTCGCTGCATGTCTTTGCTCATAATCAAATTGCCCGTGCGTTGTATGAGAAGACGGGATTTGCGGAAACCGGCATTTACATGAGCAAACCCTTATAAAAAAGAAGAAGTACCGTGCGGAGAGCGTACGGTACTTTTTATGAGGAAATCATGGCATCCTGAGCCGTGACTCTGTATAGGTCTATTTTGCATTTCACGAAAGCGCGGATGATCGCAGGGACTTGGGCTTCTGAACGAATCAACAATGAGGTCTCGTCATCACTGATCACAAGATCTGTTCCCACAGTTTGTAAATACTGCGTGAGAACAGGCTTCACCTCATCATCAATCCATGCATGCTTGAATGTTGCACGAATGTTTGAGGATGTGATGGTTTTCTCTTGAGGATAAGTATGTGGGGACACTAATTTTCCTTCAGAAATGAACGCAGTTTTGGTACAGATACTATTTGTGAACCGTGGACGGTCAGTTGTTAAAAAGACGGTTTTGCCTTCATCTTTTAACGTATCAATGACCCGCTGGATATTCAAGATAGAATCTGAATCAATATCGGCAAAAGGCTCGTCGAGCAAAATAAATTCAGGTTGATGGGCGATTGCCTGCGCAATTCCGAGCCGCTTCTTCATACCAGGAGTAAAGGCACCGACTTTCTCCTGATGATAGCGATGTAAACCGACGAATTCGAGTAATTCTTCATAATCGCTCGTTTTCTGGCGTGTACCGGTAATTTTTGATAAATAGGCAATATGCTCAAGTGCCGTGAGCCCTTCATATAAATCCGTATATTCAGGCAGAACACCGATGTGATGCCTCACTTTTTTTAACGAAGGCATGTCCATCATTGTAAACGTACCAGAGGTCGGGCGGGAAATTCCCGTAATGATATTGAAAAACGTGGTCTTACCAGCACCCTTTGGTCCGATGAGTCCGAAGATATCGCCTTGATTGACATCAAGGTTGATATGATCTACTGCAACTTTTGTTCGATATTTTTTTGTAAGCCCTTTTGTATGTAGCATTTAGACATCCCTCCTTTGAAACAGCAGCGCAGTTCCAATGAGTAAGACAACGGTCAATGCTGCATTCATCAGCACATAGGTCAGCGGTTCATTCCATCGCGCATAATAATAAGGCGTCATGTATTTGAACCAATGAATCAACCGTTCTGAAGAGAGAACAGAAATCATACTGACGATTGGGAAAAGAAAGGAAAACAACATACCGACAAACATCGATTTCTGCGGTGTTGGAAAGAGCATGGACAGAAACAAAGTACATGAGATGCCGACACTGATAAAGGTTAAGGTTTTTAAGGCATCAGAGAACAGAAAACGATGTGAAATCACCATATTCAGTACATATGTCGTCATAATGCAGCTGAGCCAAAACAGCATCAGTCCAAGATATTTTCCGACGATAATATTCAAACGGGTCGTTTTACTGACGAGAAAACGAATGGTTTTCAAGTGAATTTCGCGACTCATAATATCATGAGACAATAAAAAAATAAGGAAAAAACCAAATAAAGACATCACCAGTTCATTCCCAATGGAATAAGGGTCCTTTGCCTGTTCCCATTTCCCTTGATAAGCAGCTATAAATGGAAGACTTGATACAAAAGTAGATAAAATGAAAATAATAACAATTGTTAAGATGGATTTTGTGCTTTTGAAGAGCTGCTTAAACTCATTCATACAGATGGTCCACACACACTGTACCTCCCTTCCTCTTTATTATAACGCTAGAAAAGAAAGACACCATATCTCGCTCTTTAACATTTGTTTAAATTTTATAAAAAGAAGACTCTTCCAGTATCAGTTGACTCATTTTTAAAAATGTTCAGAAAAATATCTTGATTTATAAAATAACATCATGTATGATAGCTTTAATTCAAAATAGTTGAACAGGCAATGACGAGAGAAAGTACAATCATCAATTTTTCCACAGAGAGCTTCGGCAGCTGAAAAGAAGCAAAAATAATGATTCGAAAAATGGTCTCTGAGCCTCGTACTGAACATATCTTTGATATCAGTAGGTCACGACGAGAGTTGGTACTCGTTATCAAAACCACAGTATATGAGCCAGATTGGAGCTTTGTACTTGTAGAGGCTGTTTAGCGCGAGCAAACAGTAAATAAAGGTGGTACCACGAGACAAATACCTCGTCCTTATGATTCAAAGATAAGGATGGGGTATTTTTTATTGTCCACTTTTTTCATACAAATGTTCAAATGTTCCACGTGAAACACCACAACCATTTTTTAAAATGAAAGGGAGATTAACATGAGTGAACATGCATTGGTTTTACAATCAGATTTCGGCATTGATGACGGAGCAGTCAGCGCAATGTACGGAGTGGCAAATACGGTAAGCAGCAACATCCGCATTTTTGATTTAACACACAACATTCCGCAATATGACATTTGGGAGGCATCTTATCGCCTGCTGCAAACCGTCACATATTGGCCGGAAGAAACGGTCTTCGTATCCGTTGTTGACCCGGGCGTTGGATCAGAGCGAAAGAGTCTTGTCGTCAAAACAACAAGCTCGCACTATATCATTACCCCAGATAACGGGACACTCACGCACGTCGCGCAGGATATTGGGATTGTGGAAGCCCGTTATTTAGATGAAACCATTAACCGGCTGCCGAAGTCGGGAAAATCACATACATTCCATGGGAGAGATATTTACGCGTATACAGGCGCGAGAATTGCTTCAGGCGTGATTTCTTTTGAAGAAGTCGGATCAAAGGCGAATATTGATGATATTATTCACCTTCCAGTCGTAAAGGCTTATGCCGAAGAGGAAGTGATCACAGGAACAATTGATATTTTAGATGTGAGGTTCGGAAACCTATGGACAAACATTCATCACACGTTATTTGAACAACTTTCAATCAATTATGGTGATGCAATAGAAGTTACCATTGCCAACGGCCCGAAAAATGTGTATAAAAATATCATGACCTATGGACGATCTTTTGCCGATTTAAAGGTAGGCGAACCACTCGTATATGTCAATTCACTCGATCATTTAGGCGTGGCGATCAATCAAGGGTCATTTGCAAAGGCTTATAACATCGGTACAGGCACAGGCTGGCGCCTTTCGATTCGCAAAGCTCCGCGCATTATATACGAATAAGAGGAGGAAACAACATCATGGCAGGTAAACAACTTTCAACGAAAACTGTCGTTGCCATCGGAATTGGCGCAGCCGTCTTTGTCATTTTAGGACGCTTCGTCTCCATTCCAACTGGAATTCCGAATACACAAATTGAAACATCGTACGCATTCCTTGCATTAATGGCCGTTTTATTTGGTCCTGTTGCAGGCGCACTGATTGGTTTTATTGGCCATCTCATTAAAGATGCCACCACATTTGGCCCTTGGTGGAGCTGGATTATTGTTTCGGGTGTTGTTGGTTTACTGATCGGCTTCATTTCAAACCGTTTAAAAGTAGAAGAGGGCGACTTCGGCTGGAAAAAGATCACGCTCTTCAACGCCGTACAAGCAGGCGCACAGGCATTAGGCTGGTTTGTCATTGCCCCTGTACTCGACATTGTGATCTATGCAGAACCTGCGAACAAAGTGTTTGTGCAAGGTATCGTAGCAGGAATTTCGAACATCATCACAGTCGGTGTACTAGGAACAATCATCATTGCAGCTTATGCGAAAACGAGAAGCAAAAGCGGCAGCCTATCGAAAGAAACATCATGAAGCAAGGTGGAACACGTAAATGAAGAAACCGATGATTCAATTCGAGCATTTCGGATTCAAGTATCGCAGTCAGTCAGAACCGACATTGAAAGATATCAACCTGACCATCTATGAAGGGGAAAAAGTCCTCATCGCAGGCCCGTCTGGATCGGGAAAAAGCACACTAGCCCATTGTATCAATGGGCTAGTTCCTGCGTCTTATAAAGGGTCTATGGAAGGAAGTCTTCACATCGGCGGTAAGAATGCAGAGAAAGAAAACATTTTCTCCCTCTCACAGCTTGTCGGGACGGTGCTGCAGGACCCTGATGGGCAATTTATCGGGCTGACCGTTGGTGAAGACATCGCGTTTACGCTTGAAAATGATCAGGTCACGCGCGAAGAGATGAAAGCCCGTGTAGCAGAAGCGGCGAGATTAACAGAAGTAGACGGCAAGCTGGCAGCATCCGTGCATGAGCTGTCAGGCGGTCAAAAACAGCGTGTAGCCATTGCAGGTGTACTTGTCAACGATGTCGACATTTTATTATTTGATGAACCACTTGCAAGCCTTGATCCTGCTACTGGCAAAGAAGTGATCGATCTCATCGATCGACTGCAAAAAGAAACGAAAAAAACCGTCGTGATGGTCGAGCACCGATTAGAGGACGTCCTCTTTCGTCATGTGGACCGCATCATCGTTGTCAATGACGGAACGATTGCGGCTGATATGACACCAGATGAATTACTCGCTTCAAATGTGTTGGAAGCGGCATATTTGCGCGAGCCATTATATGTGAAGGCCTGGAAATATGCAGGCATTCCGGTCGCACCAGGAGATCAGTTAGCTAATTTACAGCACCTCACCTTAGATGAAGAGGCAAAAGAGAAAATCGAACAGTGGATGGAAGCATCTGAGCATCAAACAGAGCAGATTGCAGCGCAGGATTTACTAGAAGTACGTGAGCTGAGCTTTGACTATCCGACAAGACCAAACACGCTGAGCAACATCTCTTTTACCGTCAAAAAAGGAGAAATGATCAGCATCGCAGGAGCCAATGGTGCGGGCAAGACGACATTGTCCAAGCTGCTCTGCGCGTTTGAAAAGCCAACTGAAGGGACAATCCTTTTAAATGGTGATGACATCACAGGAGATACGATCAAACAACGCTCCGAACGAATCGGTGTCGTCATGCAAAACCCAAATCAAATGATTTCAAAACAAATGATCTTTGACGAGGTCGCACTTGGTCTCGTTTTAAGAGGCGTACGAGAAGACGAAATCAAGGAACGGGTGGAGCGGGTTCTGAAAGTATGCGGTCTGTTTCCATTTCGGAATTGGCCCATCTCGGCCCTCAGCTTTGGACAGAAAAAACGCGTCACCATTGCGTCTATTCTTGTATTAGAACCTGAAATCATCATTTTAGACGAGCCAACCGCCGGACAGGATTTTAGACATTATACAGAAATGATGACGTTTTTAGAGCAATTAAACAAACAAGGTGTCACGATCTTCATGATCACCCATGATATGCATTTGATGCTCGAATACACAACAAGAACCATTGTGATGTCAGATGGAGAAAAAATCGCAGATGACACACCGGCCAAAGTGCTGACGGATCAGCTGCTTGTCCAAAAGGCGAGTTTAAAGGAAACGTCGCTGTATGAACTGGCGCTGAAAGCAGACTGGCCGAATCCAAATGAACTCGTGGATCGCTTCATTGAGGTTGACAGAAAGGAACGAATGACATGGCTGTAGACATGCTGTCCTATATCGATCGCCCGTCGCCGATTCACCGGCTGACAGGTGCAACCAAACTCATTTGCTTTATCCTCTGGTCATCCGCAGCGATGCTCACGTATGATACAGGCGTATTAGTGTTTATGCTAGCCGCCAGTATCGTATTCTTTCAGCTGTCGAACGTGCGACTTCGTGATATATCCTTCGTGGTGATCGTCCTGGCGATTTTCCTAGTGATCAACAACATCGCCATTTACATCTTTGCGCCGCAGCAAGGTGTCGCCATCTACGGAGCAAAACACGAGCTGTTTCATATCGCAGGCTGGTACAATGTCACGCTTGAACAGCTTTTCTATCAATTGAACATTACACTCAAATATGTGACGGTTATGCCAGCGGCACTTTTATTTATCGTCACAACGAATCCAAGTGAATTTGCCTCATCACTCAGCCGAATCGGGGTCAGCTACCGGATTTCCTATGCTGTAGCGATTGCCCTACGCTATATTCCAGATATTCAGCGGGATTTTCGAACGATTGCCATTTCTCAGCAGGCAAGAGGAATCGATTTATCGAAGAATGAAAAACTGGGGAAACGAATCAAAAATGCGTTATCGATCGTGATGCCGCTGATTTTCTCCAGTCTGGAGCGGATTGAGACGATCAGCAATGCGATGGAGCTGCGTGGATTTGGAAAGCATAAAAAGCGCACATGGTTTACCGCCAAAGACTTTCAAAAAGCAGATTATGCAGCATTCTTGTTTGTTGGTGTGGTACTGATTGTGTCGCTTGTGATGACTTTTGTCAGAGGAACGAGATTTTATAATCCGTTTATATAGAAGGAAGCCTTCACAGGAAGTGGAGGCTTTTTCGTTTTGTTTGTGGACAAAAGGTGTGGAAAATGGCAAAAGACTATTAACATGTGAATAAATCGGTTATATTGAACAATGAGTGAAATATTGTGAATAACCGGAGAACATATTGGAGGAAAAAGAAACTTATGAACAAAATATTTTATGCTTGTGCAGAACACATTGAAACCGTATTAGACATGTACATAGATGATCACGAAGTGCCACCAGAATTCAGAAAAATCGAACATACACACAGCTTATCCACAACCTGTGAATTGTGCGCTGAACCTGCAATATATATAGTGGGGAACGAATGATCGGACACAAAATACACAAATTTTATCCACAATTGTTGATAACTTATATGAATAACTTGTTCTTAAGGTGGGGATGACCTGTGAATATATCAATTATCACAGTAGGAAAATTAAAAGAGAAGTATTTAAAGCAAGGCATAGCCGAATACACAAAACGATTACAGGCCTATGCGAAAATGGAGATCATTGAGCTCGCGGACGAAAAAGCGCCCGAACACCTCAGCGATCAAGACATGAAAATCATCAAAGACAAAGAAGGCGAACGCATCCTAAGCAAAATCAACCCAGACGCCCACGTCATCGCCCTCGCCATCGAAGGAAAAATGAAAAGTTCCGAAGAATTAGCCGATACAATAGATAAGCTGGCAACATACGGAAAAAGCAAAGTATGTTTCGTCATAGGCGGATCCCTTGGCTTAAGCGACGCCGTCATGCAGCGTGCGAATGAGAAACTGTCGTTTTCGAGGATGACGTTTCCGCATCAGTTGATGAGGTTGGTGTTGGTGGAGCAGGTTTATCGTGCGTTTCGGATTGTGCGGGGGGAGCCTTATCATAAATAGATGAAGTTTTTATGTAAGAGTGGTCTTTTTTAAGATTGCTCTTTTTATATTAAAAAAAATTAAATGGCAGAAATGGTAACAGAGTACCTTACTATACAACCTAAGGAGAGAATTGTTCAGCAGAATCGATACAATCTAGTAATCTACACTAGAAATACATCTTGGTCCAACCCATGGGGTATTGAGTACACCGCAACATCCAAATTTTAAAAGACAAAAGTAAGCGAACAGGATATGAAATTATCAGAGTTTATTCAGAGTCCAGCTCGGAATCTCGATACAAAGTAAGACTAGTGATAAAACAAATGTTGAAATATGCGTATCTGAATATCAAGTTATAGATATTTTAGAAGGGTTTCAATTGGTAATAAATGTTGTTAGTGAACTGTTTTATTGATACAATTGAGGAAAAAGTTATTTATTCATATAATAATAAACTCTCAGATTGAGAATGAATAGGATTGATTACATGGATAAACTAAAAGACTCATTTGTTAAGCCGAGAGACATTAGTGGTCCCCGTTCTTCAAATAGATTTGATTATCAAAAAGATTGGGCTATTTTAAAGATGATGGAAATGTATGAAGTTGAAGAAGACTTCTTATTAGTTATGGATTATTACGATGATGTAGTTGTTTATGATTCAGCTACAGACCCTGAAAACATTTCCTTTTTTCAAATAAAAACAAGTTCAAAGAATTGGACTTTAAATTCTTTAACAAAAAGAAAACCAGGAGCAGAAGGACCTTCTTTGTCAATTTTAGGGAAAATGTATGAATGCAAGATGCAATTTCCAGAGCATACTTTATCACTTAATTTCATTTCGAATTACACTTATAATTTAAAATTATTATGTGGAGAAAAGAGCATTACAAAGAAAAAAATTTGTCTTTCAGAGCTAGAAGAAGTAACCATCGCAGAAATTATCCGCAAGGTGATAGATGAGCATCAATTGAAAGATAACCCAGATTTTGTTGAATTGACGTTTTTTGAGGTATCTGAATTATTAGTGGATAATCGAGAAACTTATTTAAAAGGTAAATTATCAGAGTTTATTGAAAAACAAAATCCTGATTCAAAATACAAGGTTAGCGTTATTTACGATGCAATATTTAGTGAAGTGAAAGTAAAAAACAACTATGAAAGTGACATCTCTTCTTTCGAAGAATTAGCGAAGCATAAAGGAATTAGCCGAGAACAATTTAAAGAACATATTCAAATGTTCTCAACAGATGACGAAGAACAGGAGCGCTGGAGATTTATTAATGACTCCCTTTTGCAAGAAAATATGCCTTTTTCAGACCGGCTTAAAATAAAGCAGGCATGGGATGATTATAGAGTAGATAAGATGAATTATGCTAATTTGAAATTGAGAAATACAATCACTATTATCTCAAAAATGATAGAAACATATAAAGAAAAACAGATTATAAATTTACAAAATGATTTATTAAAGCCGGTATATAACGAATATATATCTAAAGAATCTAATTCATTTTATAGTGAATATTATATCAAGGTCATAATTTTAATGGAGTTTAGTAAATGAGCGGAAATTTCAGAAGACTAATTCGGAATTTGAGGTTAGATAACTATGAAAAGAATGATAATAAAGGAAATAAAACTAGTGTCGTTTCTAGAGGAAAAGGCAAAGAAGGTAACATTTCATCCAAACATAACAGTGATAAAGGGAGATAACCATACTGGAAAATCGTCATTAATAAAAAGTATTTATTGGACATTTGGAGCTGATCCAAAGGACTTACATCCTAAATGGAAGAATGCAAATGTTATTTCTTTAGTTAAGTTTTCTCTTGATGGAAAAACCTATTCTATTCTTAGAAAAGAAAGGGTTTTCGCTGTTTTTGATGACGAAATGAATGTTATAGATACTTTTAAAGGTATCACTAATGGCATTGGGCCTTTCATTGCCCAATTGTTTAACTACAAACTGGTTCTTAACAATAGTAAGGGAGAATCACTTATCCCTCCTCCGGCTTATTTTCTTCTACCTTTTTACATTGACCAGGATATAAGCTGGAATAAGAATTGGGAGTCCTTTGATAGACTTTCTCAATTTAGTAATTGGAGAAATGATGTAGTAAATTATCATACTGGTATTAGACCGAATGAATATTATGAAATAAACGCAGCAATAAGAAACTATAAAAAAGAAATATCTGCATTGGAGAATGAAAGAAAAATCTCAAGCAACTTTATATCAAAAATTAGAAACCAAATTAAAGAGGAAGTTGCAGCTATTGACACAGTTCAATTTAAAAAAGAGATTGATGACTTATTATCGCTTTATGATGTATTAAACAAAAAAGGTTCTAGGTTAAAACAGAAAATCTTAGAGTTAGAAAATCATAAGTTACACATAGAACAGCAAATCAAAGTAGTCAACAGCACTATAGCTGAATTAAAGGATGATTTTGAATTTGCAATGGAACAAACTGATTCTGTAGAGTGTCCGACGTGCGGTAATATTTATGAGAACTCATTTGCAGAGCGTTTTGCAATTGCAAAAGATGAAGATACTTGTAAAGATTTGTTATTAAGTCTGAATTCAGACTTAAAAAAAATTATAGAAAGTATTCAATCTGAATACAAAATTTATGATAAGAATAATCATGAGCAAGAAAAAATAAAGGATATTCTCTCAAAAAAACAAGGAGCAGTAAAGCTAAAAGACATAATTTTAAATGAAGGTAAAAGAGAAATGAACTTACTTATGGAGGAAGAAATAAGTTCATTAAATAATGAAATATATAATAATGAGCAACAAATCGAGGATTTAAAAGAAGAATTAAAAGAATTCGAAGATAAGAAACGAAAAAAAGAAATTAGAACAAAATACTTTAACTTAATGCAAAGTAATTTAATGAAGCTAGATGTATTAACAATGAGCGAAAAATCTTACAAACCAATCACTTCCAAAATAGCGGAAACTGGGAGTGGTAAACCTAGAGCGTTATTAGCATATTATTTTAGTATTCTTGAAGTAATGAAGGAGTTTTCAACTTCAGTGTTTTGTCCAATAGTTATTGACTCTCCCAACCAACAAGACCAAGAAAAAGCAAACTTGGATAAGATGTTAGACTTTATTATAGAAAAAAAACCAGAAGGTTCACAATTAATTTTGGGTCTTGTTGAAATGAATGATATAAATTTTGAAGGAAAAACTCTTATTTTGAATGAGAAATACAGCTTACTTGGAAAGAGTGATTATCCTACAATCTCTGTGGAGATAAAAGATTTATTGGAAAAATGTGAATGAATATTAAATACAGCTTTCGTATCAAGCGTACGAAAGCTGTTATTTTGACTTAAAAACCTCATCTAGATACGCCACGGTGAGCCTTATCATAAGTGATGGTAAAGCGGAAATTTTAAATAAGTATATAAGAGAATAAAATCACCATTAGAGTTTCATATTTTTGTAATAATATTTTATTACGGAGAGGGAGATACTATTGGCCTTAAAAGATAAACCAGAAGTTAGATACGCTCTTTGGCAAGCTCATCAAAGACGCTGTATTATATGTTTAGAAGATTTATTCAATTATTCAGATTTACAAGTAGACCATATAATACCTGAAGCAACATTTAAAGATGATGAGAAAGTAAAAAATGTAATAAATGATTTTAAGCTAACGTTGGATTTTGATTTTAATGGTCTAGAAAATTTAAGACCAGCTCATCATAAGTGTAATAATGATAAAAGAAATAACGATTTGCCAGAAGAAATCTCTTTACGGTTATTGCGTCGGGCAAAAGGAAAAATAAAAGAAGTAAAAAAGCATATTAAGAAATTTGAAGAAGAAGCAAAATATGCACTTAGCCTCGAAGTTATTAGGAAGCAATTAAATGAAGGAAAAATCACACTGGAAGAATATGTAGACCATATAAATAATCACGTGGCAGATTTTGGGGAAGCAGATATTGAAAATTTCTCAATTGATGGAAAGTTTTTAAAGTATAAAAATAAAAGCGTGATCTTAGAAGGATATCTTCCGGTTATAAATGAAAATAGAGGTTCATGTTTATTTACCTTTAATAGTTTTTATATTCGAGGAACTAATATCAGTCTGGGACATAAAGAAATATTAAGCGAATTATATCCCGGAAATAACACACCCATACATTTTGAAATGAGACGATATATTGTAGCAAAATTAGATGAAAATAATTATATTGTTCAATTAGGTAATTCAAGATTCAACTTGAGCTATGAAGAAGTTTTTAATCTTTGTATTGTTATTGATAAATTTATTTCAGAATATATAGAGGCAATAATAGAACTAGAAGAGATTATTGATTGTAAAGACTTCATTCCTAATCACTATGATTTATCGAAATACCACTTAATAAAAGTGAATATGAACCTTTGGAAGGAAATTCTCGAGTTTTCTAGTGAACATGATTACGAGAAAGGAAGTTCTCAATGGCACATATTTGATGATTCCGGAGATAATATGCTGAAAGTTTACATTAAGGAAGATAATGAAAATTACAATAAAGGTCATAAATGCATAATACATAGTTTTATAGATAATTATTATAGTTTGACTCCCTCAAATTATGTATGGTTACTATGGAATGACATGAATTTATCAAAAGAATATGGGGTTAAAGATTACTGGACCGTTAAACATACATATAAATGGCTAACTAGAGAATTATTACCGAAAATAATTCACGAAAATAGTGCTATAAAATCAAAAAGATTATTTAAAAAGAAAGAAAAAATTAATAATATACAAGTTGGTAATTATTATAGTGATGGTGAACATAGATATTTTTCTTCAATGTACATTGCTAATGCAAATCAACTTGTAAATTTAGTAAATGAAATACAATTATTTTATTCAATAAGTAGATATGTATGTACAAATAAAAATGAGATAATCAACCTTTATAGAGCGATTTTAATTAGTACTAAAGCAAGTAATAAGTTAAACTACCATTATCTATGTTCAACACTTAATATAACTCCATTTACAAATAATAAAGTTGATATAGAGGACTTCTTAATAAATAAAATAGATTACTACAATAATTTAATAGATAATGAATTAGGTTTATTAAAAATTTATTCTTATCAATTAGATCTTCTTTTTAGAGTTCTATATTCTAATTTGAACGATTTAAAAATTGATTTAGAATTAGAAGATATAAGGGAATATTTGGAGTCAATTGATTGGTATATAAATGATTATAATACAAATAAATTAGTGAAATGCTACAAATAAATTGCACAGATTCTTAAAGGAGAAGTAATAACTTTGAAGAGGATATGCAATACCCTCATTCACTTCTTATCTCTAGAGACAATAAAGAATTGTATGGAACTTTATAGTGTTAGTGTCCGCTAAAGTTTTATATTAGAAGGGGATGGAGAGTTATTTATTTTCCACATCCTATTACTTGGGAAATTTAGGCATTCAATAATGCAGATTAACATAGATAAATTGAAAAAAAGGAGACTTTCATGGGTTTTAAAGCTGACTTTAAACTTGAAATGCGTAACGTAGTAAAAAATGTAGAAAAGGAAATACATAAAACGTGGAAAACTGATTATAAAGGGCATTCTATAGAAATTATAAACCAAATAAAAGAAGAGCAACTGATCATTGATGGTGTGACAGTTGATAAAAAACAACGAAAAAGTTTATTGACTCATATGATTCCCTATTCAAAATTGTCGGGGATATTGGAGCTTCAAGATGGTACAAAACACAAAGTGTCCGTTAAACTTGGCGGTTATGTACGATTTCGTTGTATTGTGAAGGTAGATCATGAAACGGTTTTAGATGATTCAATGAAGTTAGACTTTCTACCATGGGATCATAAAGAGAAAATCGTCCCCTTTATTCAACAACAATTCAATCACATCATAAAATAGTAGACGGCCGTTTACCTGATGAAGAATATTTATTTGATGAAAATGAACCGCGATTTGCTCCCGGTTTATCTGAATATTATGTAGATGAAGGACCTGCTCCTTTTTATGTGAAGAAACTATTGAAGCTTTTTGAAAAACAACTGAATCATCCTACAAATG
Source organism: Bacillus pumilus (assembly GCF_024498355.1). Lineage (GTDB taxonomy): Bacteria > Bacillota > Bacilli > Bacillales > Bacillaceae > Bacillus > Bacillus pumilus_P. The sequence goes on along the minus strand of NZ_CP101833.1, from coordinate 3,570,977 downwards.
CAACAAGAAAGAAAACATATGAAAAAATCATTTCTGACAATATAGCGAGCCGCAGTAGTAAATTAATTGAGCGATTTCATCATAAACAATGGGAGGAGTCTCTTGTACAGCAAGAAGCGCTATGGCTTCTTGAACATGCAGCACATCGGGAGGTTGTCAAATTTGCAGTCACGATACTGGGATGTACGAACTGCGATAAATACAAAGAGCTCTTATTCACATTAGGTATGCATGAAGAATTTACTTCTTATGTCGTATTTGCATTGAAGAATGGCACAATTCAAGGAAACGAACATGTTTGGCGTCTTGCAAAGTCCGTCGATGGATGGGGAAAGATTTCGGCTGTTGAGCAATTGGAAGCATCGACGCCAGAAATAAAACGATGGTTACTAACAAAGGGCTGCGAAAATACAATCATGAATGAATACTTAGCCTATACTTGCGCTCTTAATGGTGATCTGGAAACAGCTTTATCCGAAGATGAAATTTCCAAAGAATTATATGATGGAGCGAGTCTCATCATTCAAGCACTATTAGAAGATGAGGTTTCTATCCACAGTATCGAAGATTATCCAAATGTAAGCTCAGTTCTCTGCTATTTTATTCACCATGCTCATAAGCACTGCCAAGCAATTGAGGACTTTTATCCAATATTGAAAATAAATGAGTTTTTAAATTATGATCAAGAGATTTGGGAAGACCGATTGAATGATTCATGGAAACAGGACGATTATAAGGGTATCCAGGAAGCGGTTCAACCGTTCATCAATGACAGTAGATGGCCAAAGCTTGCAATCGATACGTTACAACAGGGTTTTAGCTCCCAAGCACTTAAAATCGCTCTCTTTTATCGTTTAGATGTGATTGAGCATCTATTTGCTTTACTTGAGAAAGATCCGGAAAATAGTGAAATATACTTTGCTGTGATGGACACAAATCATCCCAAGCATATTAGAGAGCTTTGCACATTTGCAGAAACACATTTATCGTTATCAAACCTTTCAGATGATGAAGTGGCTTGTCTACAATATATTGTGCAAGATTTATATGAATACGAAGGTGTAGGATTGCCATTAATTCAAGCTGCACTTAGGTCAGATGGATGATGGAAATTTACAGTATCATGCTTTAATTGTATTAAAGGAATGGTCTCCTTTGTATTCGCAGCAAGCTGCCACGAGGGAATTGATCGAAAATATTTACGTGAAGACGAAAGATAAAGAAGATCGAAAGTTAGCCAAACGTTTGTTAAAGAAATAATATTTGATTAACTAGCGCATAACAATTCAACGGGGATAAAACTTAAAAATATTAGAAAGCAGGCACACCATGCACACAATCAAAAAATTAGGCCAAACCTTCTCCTACATCACACCAGTATCAAGAACCGACCGCCCCATCCTAGGCGTGGTCGTAGGCAATAACAAAACATTAATGATCGATGCCGGCAACTCGGAAAATCATGCGAACTATTTCATCAAAGAAACATTAAAAAATGAGAACGCCTCGCCCGATCTGGTTGTCCTCACGCATTGGCATTGGGATCATATTTTTGGTCTGCCGGCATTGCCTGATACGGTTTCAATTTCTTCTGCCAAGACCAGAAAGGAAATGGAGAAGCTTCTTCCGTTTTCTTGGTCAGATGAGGCGATTGATGAGCGGGTGAGGGAAGGGACGGAGATTGAGTTCTGTGCGAAAGCCATCAAGGAAGAATATCAGGATCATCGAGAGATTCAGGTGGTTTTACCGAATGTCACGTTTGATCATCGGATGGAAATTGATCTTGGCGGGGTTACTTGTGTCGTGCAACATGTTGGGGGCGATCATGCCGCAGATTCAGTGATCGTATATGTGAAAGAAGAGAAAATCCTTTTTCTTGCTGATTGCATTTATCCGAAAATGTATGCTGAAAAAGTACATTATACGGTAAAAGAAATCTTGCGTCTTTTAGATGAGCTAGATGCTTTTGATGCCGATACGTATATTCCGTCACACCAAAGGCCGTGGACAAAAGAGGAGTTTCGTCAGGAAACAGACAAGCTTAGGATGATTGCGAAATACACTGATCTTTATGGTGGAGATCAGCAGAGAATCAAGAGTGAATATCAAGCACATGTGAACAGAGAACTGAAAGAAGATGAGTTAGAGGCGATCGCGTATTTTGTAAATGGTTATGAAGGATTAGCAGAGGGATAAACCTCTGCTTTTTTATTTTCATGCCTCCTTCTTCCACTGAGTTTATATCAAGTTTATATACGAGCGATATACTCGAAGCGGTGAGAAAAGGAGGAGAACAATCGGTGAGTTTATTTAGATCATTTATTGATAAAATTTCTACAAAAAAGGGAGCTTGGCTGACCGTTATCATTTGGCTTGTTCTCATGATAGGGTTGAGTGCTGGTCCTACATTGGGCGATCATAAAGTGAGTAACTTTCAGTCTTTACCTAGTGATGCTCAGTCTATTGTGACACAAAAGCAGTTAGATCAGTATTTCCCAAGTGACAAAGGGACTCCGGGGTTATATGTCTTCCATCATCCTGATGGCAAGCTGGCTATCAAAGATGTAAAAACGATTATAAAAGGAATCAAAGAGGCAAAAATTGAGGGGATTGAAGACATTGTCGATGTTACCGCATTGCCTCCTCAAGCGTTATCCGCATTTTTATCAGAAGATCAATCTACTATGATTGTGCCAATGAATTTGAAAGCCGGATTAGGCAATGCTGATTATGCAGAGATTAATGATGAAACAACAAAGGTTGGTAAAAAGATAGCAAAAGGGTTAGATACAGATTTTTATATTACGGGCCCAGCAGGTATAGCTGGAGATACTGTTAAGTTATTTGAATCTGCTGACTTGAAGCTGTTATTAGCCACCGTTGCGATCATTTTGGTTTTATTGATAGCCATTTACCGTTCCCCGTTATTAGCGATCATCCCATTATTTGCAACGGTGATTGTCTATCAAGTGGTAAATCAAGTCGTCGCTTTACTTGGCGTCGGTGGACTTGAAATCAATAACTCGACCACTTCTATTATGAGTATTTTATTATTTGCGGCTGTGATTGATTATTCATTATTTGTTTTTTCTCGCTATCGTGAAGAGTTGAATCATGATGAAAATCAATATGAAGCGATGAAAGTGGCAATGCGTGCAACGGCAAAACCCGTATTATTTGCAGGAGGTACAGTATTCGCGGCAATGATCATTTTATTTGTGGCAGATTTCCGTGATTATCAAAACTTTGCTCCAATCTTCGGTGCTGCGATGGTGATCATTATGATGGCTTCTGTTACACTAATCCCAGCATTGTTTGCGTTATTTGGCCGTAAAGCATTTTGGCCGAAAGTGCCCAAATATGGTGAAGCGAGAGAAGTGAAGCATGGCATTTGGGGGCCTATTGCAAAGTTTGTTGTTCGAAAACCAGGATTGATTGGTGGTGCTGTCTTACTGTTTTTACTTGTGACAGGGGCGAATGTTTTCAATTTACAGTATGAATTTAACTCAGTGAAAAATTTCCCGAAGGATTTACCTTCTCGTGTCGCATTTGAAATCGTCGAGGATCAATTTAATAAAGGAGATCTAGCCCAGACAACGGTGCTAGTGACCGGTCAAAACCTATCTCAGGAACATTTACAAGAAATCTCTTCTCATTTCTCAGAAAATGACCAGATAGGGTCGGCTCGTCCTTCGGGAGTTACCAAAAATGGAGAGCATGGCAAAATGACTGTATCACTGAAGGTGAATCCATACAGTATAGAGGCCATTGAATTTTTAAAAGAATTCCGTACAGATCAATCCACCTATCGTTTATCAGATGGTCAAGAGGTTCAGCTATCTTTTGCGGGCACAACGGCTAAATTAGTGGATGAACAACAAGTGAATCAATCAGATATTAAAAAGATTGTTTTGCTGGAAACGTTACTCATTCTTCTCTTGTTACTCGTTCTGACACGCTCGATCAAAATGTCGATTTATATGATGGCGACGATTTTAATCTCCTTTGTATCTGCTTTAGGGTTAGGCATTTTCTTAGTCGATGTGTTATTTGGATATGATGCCATTTCCACTCGTGCCCCTGTATATGCCTTTATCTTTTTAGTGGCTTTAGGAATTGACTATAATATCATCCTTGTGAGCCGTTTCTTAGAAGAACGTAAAACGTTACACGTCAAAGCTGCATTACAAGTGGCGATACGAAACACAGGAGGGGTCATTTCTTCAGCGGGGATCATTCTTGCCGCAACGTTTGCCGCATTAATGACCATGCCCATTACCGATTTATTTATCTTTGGATTTATTGTCGCTATTGGGATTATCATCGATACATTCTTAGTTCGAGGAATGTTGCTGCCGTCGCTCATATTATTCTTTGAAAAAGACAAAGATAAGGTGATAAAGGAGGAAGGTTAATTGCATGTATTGGTTGTGGATGATGATGAAGCCATTTTGCAATTAGTGTCCATCCATTTAGAGCAGGCGGGATATCACGTGATAAAAGCAAGCAATGCTGAGGCAGCGCTTGCTTTTTTGCAACATCAGTCATTTGATCTCATGATCATTGATGTGATGATGCCTGGAATGGATGGCTTTCAGCTGGCTAGCATTGTTATCAAACAATATGAACTGCCTGTCATTATGCTGACAGCGAAAGGGCAAATTGAAGATAAACAGCAAGGATTTGAACAAGGGATTGATGATTATATCGTCAAACCATTTGAAACGAAGGAACTGCTATTCCGTGTAAATGCCATTTTACGAAGATATCGTAAATCCATAGAAGCTTTAACAACTGCGGGGAATATTCAGATTGATACGAACCGTTGGGAATTAATGATTGAGAATCAACAATATATCTGGCCCATGCGGGAATTAGAAATTCTCCATTATCTGCTGCAGCGGGCAAACCGCAATGTGAGCCGCTGGGATTTAATTGATGACATTTGGGGGGATACGTTAGAACAACCCGAATTCACATTAAACACTCACATTAACCGCATTCGCGAAAGATTAAAAAGAGCTGAAGCGAATGTTGAAATTGTGACAATTCGTGGTTTTGGCTATCAACTAGAGGTAAAAGAATGAGACTACAACAACGATTTATGTTATATACGTGTTTGATTGTTTGTATCAGCATCTTTGTTGGATTTATTTGTTCGAATTTGATTTACAATGCCTTTGTAAAAGAACAATTAAATGATCGTTATTTAGTCATTGCGGAGCAGTTATCGAAACAAATCAAAGAACACGAAATCACATTACAGGCATCTTCCGATTTTCTGCAAACCATGAGCGATCTAGGGTATCAAATTGCATTGGTTAAAGAAGATGGAGAAATTCGGATGTTTGGTGAACCCTTTAAAACGACACAATGGAATGACCAAATGCACGCCTTATTTGAAGGCGAGAAAGCTTACAACGGGATCAAATCCTTTAAAAATTCATATTTAATCATGAGTCATTTCGCAAATGATATACAGAATACTGTGGGAACGAAAATAGAAATTGAAGGGGAAGAATGGGGATTATTTTTACGTCCGAATAACATTAGCCTTTTCACAGAATTTCATTTGATTATATTTGGGTTTATATTCGCCGTATTTATTAGCAGCATCATTGGCATTTTATTGATGTCTCGAAAGGTCACCCATTCCCTTTCAGAATTGACGAGTGCAACGCAAGAGATGGCCAACCATAATTTCCAGTACCCATTAATGATTAACCGCAAAGATGAAATTGGGCAGCTTGCCGATAGCTTTCGGATGATGCAGCAGAAGTTGGAGAATACAGATCAAGCGAGAAAGAAATTCGTGAATAACGTCTCGCACGATTTCCAATCACCGTTACTCAATATCCGGGGGTATTCTGAATTACTAGATGGGGAGCTTTCGTCAAGCGAAGGGAAAAAATACAATCACATTATTCAAACAGAAGCGAAGCGATTATCAAACTTAACGAAACAACTCCTCATTCTTACTTCAATTGATCAGGGGACATATCCAACGAATAAACAACTAGTCAGGATCGATGATCAGCTTCATCAAGTGGTTCATTCAATGCTATGGCGGATAGAAGAGAAGGGGTTAGAAATTAAGATCGATTTACAGCCTGTCACCGTGTATGCTGACCGTACATTGCTGATCAACGTATGGGAGAACTTAATTGGCAATGCGATTAAATACAATAAAGAGTACGGAGAGATCAGTATTCATTGTGAAGAAAATGAATCAGAAGCGGTCGTGAAGATCAGAGATACGGGGATTGGAATAGAAAAAGAGACATTGGAAAAAATATTTGAACGATTCTACCGGGTGGATCAAGCACGAAATAAAGAAGGAATGGGTCTGGGATTATCAATTGTACAAGAAGTTCTCTCTTATCACGATGCTTCTATTGAGGTAGAAAGCAATGAAGAAGGAACGACATTTACTACGTTTTTTCCAAAGGAGTAGTTAGTGAAGAAAAGTCTCATTTGCGATGTGTCAAATGAGACTATTAAATTTCTATGGCAAGCCTCAACATCTTCTGCATCACGAACTGTGACAGACATATTTTTAGCATTAATAATAATGACACAATCCCAAGTAGGTTTGATTTGTAGCTCGTTGTTTTCATCTATCCAAATCACACTGTTTAGTTCAATTGATGGCACTAAAATGACCATTTTCTTTTCATAGTTTCTTCTTTTGTTCACGATTACATTACCATACTTATCTAGTGATGCCTTGCGTTTCCCTACATCTTTTGTTATTACATTTACCGTTTTTAAAGGTACCGCTTGTTTTTTGAGCTGGCGTTTTTCCATGCTTGTCTTTAAACTTTTTTAAATCAACCTTACCCCCCTGACTTTTTTAAGCTTTTGGAATCTTTTTAGCCGCAGTATCTGCTGCTTTTTTACTGTATAATAACTAATCTTGTTATAAAGCCAAGAACTAGCTGCAATGATAACCTCACCTATTAATCATTTTGTTGAAATATCTAGGCTTAGTTCAACGTATCGCTCAATATCATGATGCCTCGTATATCGGTATTTCTCCTGTTTCACTGAGCAGGCCGATGCATAACGCCAAAGATTAACCTATGTTAATGCTACAACAAAAATTAGCCTCAAAGAAATCCCTTTTTGGAAAGTATATTGTTATTTTATATAAGTTTACTTTACTTTTATAAACGATTAGTTTATGATTTTTTTAAGAGGTGATGGATATGAAGGGAGATTTTGGTGATTCGATATCTAATAAGGTTTATGAATATCGGGTGCTTGCCAGAATGTCTCAGCAAGAGCTTGCTGAGAAAGTCGGTGTTTCTAAACAAACCATTTTCGTAATGGAAAAAGGAAATTATGTTCCTACCTTACTGTTAGCCTTTCGTATTGCGAATTTCTTCAAAGTTGATGTTAACGATATTTTTACTTATGTGAAAGGAATTGAGAAGAATGAAAAATAAGGGAGATCTTACAAATACAATCTTTTATCCTTTAAAAACTTGGGTGGAGACATCAACTGATAATTGGAACATGCTCCTTGGTATTGGGTTTGCTATGCTTTTAGTGGGATTAATTCTAACAATTGTATTCCTTAAACGAATTGGAAAGAGTGACGAAAGGACAAATCAAATCACTTTAAAAGGTTGCCTCTGCATGTTATTCGGAGTAATTTTATGTGACGTGATTTTTCCAAAAGAATATATGTGGCAAATCTTCTTTTTGTTTAAATATTCTCTTGCAACTCTCGCTTCAGGAGTATACCTAGCTGTTCGATATAAGAGAGATTTTAATTAAATATTAAATTGGGAGGTACATATGAAACAACTTTATATGAAGCAAAAGGTATTTAGTCTCAGTGGCAGATTTACGGTAAAGGATCAACAGGAGAACGATGTGTACGTGGTTGAGGGAAGCTTTATGAAGATGCCGAAGACGTTCACTATATTAAATACAGAGCGAGAAGAAATCGCTGTGATTACGAAGAAAATGTTTAGCTTTTTACCGAAGTTTTTAGTAGAAGTTGGTGGTCATGAGGTATTGACGATCAAAAAAGAGTTTACGTTCTTTAAAGCGAAATATTCAATTGATGCTGCGGGTGTAGAAGTTCAAGGCAACTGGTGGGATATGAATTTCCAAGTGCTGCAGAACGGCGAAGTGATCGGACAGGTGAAGAAGGAATGGTTTACTTGGGGAGATAGTTATAAGGTCGATATTTTGAAAGAAGAGATGGAGCCTATGATGATTGCGCTGGTTGTTGCTATTGATTGTGTGAAGGCTGATGAAGCTGCGTCTAGGTCTTCGTCGTCGACAACGACGAATTAAGAAACTTTTCAACGATCTTATCAATCAATGGAGGGTTTAAAAAGCTGGACAACCTCACCCGCATCATAAGATTAAGAGATGCAGAATTATGGGAGTATGAATTTCTCGATAAAAAAGAAATCATTATTTATTTCTCCATTACAGATTTAAATAGAAAAGCAACGACTCACGATTATCCGCTAGCTCCCCAAGAAGAATTGGATGAAAGAGATAATTACATCTCAATTGATGTGCATAGTAATCTCGATCTCAAAAAAACGCTTGAAGAAGATACATTTGATGACTTTGTCACCACGATCTCTTCTTTAGTAGAGCATATGATCGATTTTCACAATGCTCATGTTTTTACTAATATGTATGTTCATGAAAAAATAGACTTAACAGATTTCCAGTTGGAGAAAGATGAAGATTTGCATGGTGATGAAAAGGAACAGATCTATACTTTTAAACGTTTATGGATTCAGCAGACATGCTTTCAATTGATAGAACAACATTTAAATCGAAAAATCAAAGAAATGTCTAACAGTAGATTTTGCCAAGATCTAAAATGAGCTTGTGAGGTGACCAAACTGATCACATTCCAATACAAAGTATTTCTAACAGTCGTCGAATGCGGCAGTTTTACAAAAGCGGGGGAGAAACTTGGGCTGACACAGTCTGGCGTGAGTCGTAACATTGCGAAGCTCGTATCCGAATTAGGGATTGTATTGCTGCGGCGGAATCGAAACGGTCTTTCATTAACTGATGAGGTAAGCGGTGATGCCTCATATTCTGCAAAACATTCATCATGCGACATTTCTTCATACGACAAACAAGCCTCCTGATTGTCTCAGGAGGCTTTTCCCGTCCATCACCCATAATAATTATTCGCTTGAATAAAAAATTGAGACTGCATGTAGTTGTACGTGATTTTTGAGAAGTCGAAGGGCTGGCCGTTTGTGAGGTGAAAGACAGTCTCGACGCGGAGGGCGGGATCGTCTTGTTTGAGGCCGAGGTGTTTCGCTTCGGTTTCGTTCAGTTTGCCTACTTGCATGTACATATCAGAAAAGCCGACTTTGAGTCCCAGACCTTCGCTGACGAATTTAAAAACGGAATCGGCGGCGATTTCTGTGTTGAGGTAGGGAATAATGGTCTTCCGATAATAGGATTCTTCTAAACATAAGGTTTGGCCATTGATGTAACGAATACGTTTGAGGTAAAAGACATCCTCTTCTTGTTCAATGTTCAAATTAAGCGCAGCTTCTTCTGGCGGTTTGATGGTGTCTAATGTTAAAACCTCTGATGTCAGTTGAAATTCCTCTAAATCTTTTTTAAACCCTTGGTTGGATAAAAGGCTGATGTAGCCCTTGCGCCGGTGTCTTCTGACAAAGATCCCGCTGCCCCTCACCTGATAGACAATTCCTTTTCTTTCGAGTAAGTCTAATGATTTGATAATTGTACTTTTGCTCACCGAAAATTGGCTCATGAGTGTCTCGAGTACAGGGAGTTTGTCACCTTGCTGCAGCTCATGGGTGACAATATATTTTTCAATATCGCTCGCAATTTGTTGATACTTTAACATAGCCATTCCTCTTTGTTTTCACGATTTATTGTCTTTGTATTATAGCACATACGGATTTTCCTTTGATATGCCATCTGTAATTATATATGTATTGATAAATTGTACCGGTATAATTATAATGTACATATACTAGTAGTGATAAGGGGGGTATATGTCAAAAGTGAGGGATTATCAAAAGCTTGCAGAAGACATCTTAGAGGCAGTGGGCGGAGAGGAAAATGTGGTGAGTGCCGCAAGATGCGCCACGCGGCTGCGTTTGGTTCTGAAACGTTCAAATCCGAAGGCCAAGGAAGCAGTCAATGCGATGCCTGGCGTTATTACCGTGGTGGAAAATGGTGGGCAATTTCAGGTCGTCATCGGTCAGCATGTTGGTGAGGTATACGAGCATTTTTCCAGTCTTGTTCAGCTTCAATCGTCTGATGATGATCAGGCAAATGAGAACAAGGGAACGGTGCTGAACCGAGTCATCGCGACCATGTCCGCTGTGTTTGCGCCATTTGTGTATATTTTGGCTGCGGCTGGTATTTTACAAGGTGCACTTATCCTAATTAACCTGTTATTTCCAATCTTCTCGAAAACTGGAACATATGAAGTCTTTAGCTTCATTTCCTGGGCGCCGTTTACGTTCTTGCCAATCTTTATTGCAATAACAGCAGCCAAGCACTTTAAAACGAATATGTATATCGCAGTAGCTTGTACAGCAGCGCTTGTCAGTCCAGCTTGGACAGAGATTGCTGGGCGCGTGGCATCAGGTGAAGGCGTTACCTTTTTAGGCATTGCATTATCTGAAACGGTCTATACATCATCGGTATTGCCGCCGCTGTTCTTAGTATGGATTCTTTCTTATCTGGAGAGATTTTTAAACAAACGAATTCATGAGGTCGTCAAACCGTTATTTGTCCCATTTATCTGTATGGTCGTCATGGTCCCGTTAACCATTCTATTAATTGGTCCTCTTTCGACAGCAGGTGCAAATGGGATTGCAAACGGATACAATGTCTTAGCTGACAATGTACCGGCATTAGCAGGCGCCATTATCGGCGGATTCTGGCAAGTGCTTGTCATTTTCGGTGTTCACTGGGGCATCACGCCGATGGTGCTGGCCAACTTCGAACAGTATGGACGTGACTCCTTCCAGGCATATCAAACCATCGCTGTTATCGCTCAGGTCGGTGCAGTGTTAGGCGTTATTTTAAAAGCAAGAAATCGAGAAACACGGAAAGTCGGGGTCTCAGCGGGTATCACGGGTCTCTTCGGAATTACAGAGCCTGCGATTTATGGGGTCACCTTACGCTTCAAAAAACCATTTATTTTCGGATGTATTTCTGGAGCGATTGGTGCCATTGTCGCCAGCTTCTTTACGCCCTATTACTTTGCGTATGCAGGTTTGCCTGGTCCGCTGACGATTGTGAACGGAATTAGTGCAGATTATCCAACGTCGATCTTTGGTATTTTGATTGGTGTGGCAATTGCGCTGATTTTACCAGTTGTGCTCATTCAAATGTTTGGTTATGGGGAAGATACGGTAGAACAGACAGCCGGTGAAGCATCTGTGAAAGATCAAGATGAAGAAAAAACGAATGCTTCGATGAACAATGAGGAAATGATTACTGCACCACTTGCAGGAAAAGTGCTCCCATTATCTGAGGTGCCGGATGCCGTGTTTAGCTCCGGAGCGATGGGCAAAGGGATTGCCATTGAGCCAACAGACAATAAGCTGTATGCACCGTTTGACGGCAGTGTCGTCATGCTTGCACCGACAAAGCACGCCATTGGGCTGCGTTCAGAATTCGGTGTGGAGTTACTTGTTCATGTCGGAATTGATACGGTTTCCCTAGATGGCTCAGCATTTACACTCAATATCCAAGAAGGCGACAAGGTGAAGAAGGGTGACTTGTTGATGACATTTGATCAAGAGGTGATTGAAAGCAAGGGATTAAAAACAATCACACCAGTTATCATCACCAATACACAAGCGTACGAAGATGTGATTGTAGAGGAACATTCGACATGTCAGCCAACGGATGTCATGATGACAATAGTGAAATAGGAGGAATAAATGATGACTTTACCAAAAGATTTTCTATGGGGCGGCGCATTAGCTGCACATCAATTCGAAGGTGGATGGAACGAAGCAGGCAAAGGTCCAAGTGTTGTGGATGTGATGACAGCAGGTGCTCATGGAGTACCGAGACAAATCACTGAAACGATAGAAGAAGGAACATTTTACCCGAACCATGAAGCGATCGACTTCTATCATCGTTACAAGGAAGATATCGCCATGTTTGCAGAAATGGGCTTAAAATGCTTGCGTACATCAATCGGCTGGAGCCGGATTTTCCCTAAGGGAGATGAAGCAGAGCCGAATGAAGCAGGCTTACAGTTCTATGATGATGTGTTTGATGAGCTGCTCAAGCATGGCATCGAGCCTGTGATTACGCTGTCCCACTTTGAGATGCCCCTTCATTTGGCAAGGGAATACGGCGGCTTCCGCAGCAGAAAAGTCGCTGAGTATTTCGCGAAATTTGCGGAAGTGTGCTTCAATCGATACAAGGACAAAGTCACGTACTGGATGACATTTAATGAAATCAATAACAAAATGGATGTCAACAACCCATTGTTCCTTTGGACAAATTCAGGCGTATCGGTCAAAGAAGGCGAAAACGCTAAAGAAATCATGTATCGAGCAGGACATCATGAATTGCTTGCAAGTGCATGGGCAGTAGCAAAAGGAAAAGAAATCAATCCTAATTTTCAAATTGGAGCGATGGTCTCCCATGTGCCAATCTATCCATATTCCTCAAACCCAGAGGATGTCATGCTTGCAGAAGAATATATGAGACAACGTTATTTCTTCCCTGATGTTCAGGTTCGCGGCTACTATCCGAGCTATGCATTAAAAGAATTTGAACGCGAAGGCTATCATATTCCGTTTGAAGCAGGCGATGAAGAAAGCTTAAGAAAAGGGAAAGTTGGTTATCTCGGCTTTAGCTACTACATGTCGACAACGGTCAAAAGTGATGCAGTGTCTGACAACAGCGGAGACATTGTCAACGGGGCCCTGCCGCATGGTGTAGAAAACCCTTATATCAAATCAAGTGACTGGGGTTGGTCCATCGACCCAACTGGACTAAGATATACATTGAATCGTTTTTACGATCGCTATCAAATTCCACTCTTCATCGTGGAAAATGGTTTTGGTGCCATTGATCAAGTGGAAGATGATGGTTCCATTCACGATCCTGAACGAATTCAATATCTCGCTTCTCATATCGAAGCGCTGAAAAAAGCCATCGAATACGACGGTGTGGACCTCATCGGCTACACACCTTGGGGTATCATTGATATCGTTTCATTCACAACAGGTGAAATGAAAAAACGCTACGGAATGATCTACGTTGACCGCGACAACGAAGGCAACGGTTCGATGAAGCGTCTCAAAAAAGATTCGTTCACTTGGTATCAAAACGTCATTGCAACGAATGGCGAAGAAGTGTAATAAAGGAAAATGCAGACCCGGATGAGCGTGGGATTCGCTTGTTCGGGTTTTGTGTTTCTTTCGACAAAAAAGGTGCGCATATCCTTTTGTTAACAAGAAATAAGTCTTATAATTTAGTGAGAATATTTGATGATGAAAATAAGAGAAGATGGATGGAATGGGAGAGATAGTAAATGACGAAATGGTGGATGGTTCGTGCGGGTGACCAAAATGAGTTAATTTCAATTTGGGAAGAGAAGGGCATCGCATCGATAGGGTGGCCTAAATTAGGTAACCCAAAACAATATCAAACAAAGCAAGAGATGAATGCTCGAGCTGATGTCATATTCGCTGAGAACAAACCTTTTACGAGAAGAAGCTGGGTCAGTCAGGTATGGAGGTTTAGTAGAGAAATTAAAAAGGGAGATCGAATCATTACATACATAAAAGAAAGCCGTGAATATCGAGTAGGTACGGTGATTGCTCCGCATTTTTTTGATGAAACAGCTGGAGATAAAATGTATCCAAATCATATTCAGGTGAATTGGGAACCAACAGCAGTTAAACGAGATTCTCTCAGTCAATCAGCTAAGAACAGCCTCGGTTCTATATCAACTGTTTTTCGTGTAGATGATTGGGGGAAAGAGATTGAACATTTACTCAAAAACCCTACTTCCATAACAGCACCTGAAGATGAAACAGAAGAAGATGAAATTATCGAAGATTTAGTCAGCAAAGCCACTGTCATGATTGAAGATAAAGTAGATAAATTGGACCCTTGGCAAATACAAGACTTAGTCGGAGGCTTACTGCAAGCAATGTCATACAATGTTCGCGTGAGTCCAAAAGGGCCTGATGGCGGTGTGGATGTGTTAGCTTATAAAGATGCATTTGGTTTTGAAAAGCCAATTATAAAAGTGCAAGTAAAACATCGAAAATCCTCAGCCAGTTCGCCAGAGGTACAGCAATTATTAGGTGCTAATCCAATGAATGCTAACAGTTTATTTGTTTCTACTGGTGGGTTTACTTCTCATGCAAAAGCTGTTGCGAAGCATAATGAGGTTCATCTAGTGGACTTAGAAGAACTCGTAAATCTTATTGTACATTGGTATGAACATATGCCAGCTGAGACAAGATCCTTATTACCTCTGAAAAAAGTGTATGTACCTGAGTGATCTTTTTATTGTCTATGTTTCAATAACGCCTGAATACAAAGAAAAAAGAGGGTAATGACGATAAAATAGTTCATTGGATTGTGAAAGATATTGATGTGGAATGATAATTGAAGAAGAATCCAAAGAATGAAGATCATCACAACAGTTGGAATAAATACTTTATACATAGTTTGGTTTTCCTTTCTCATTTTAGTTGGCATTGTCTCATACAACTGTAGAGAAAGAAAACAGATAAAGATTTTAATAGTTTGTATGATGCATTCACTAGTTCCTAATTACTTATGTATATAGAGAGTTCATTTTATTTTTTATGTCGTTTATCCTATTTTTTCGTTTTGAGGGTCACGGTAAAATAGACTTTATGATCAATAATGGAGGGAGTGACTTTTTCTGGGCAAGATACTTGATGCAAAAGCACTAACAAGTGCCATGGACACAAGGGCAAAACATTATCAGGCACTCCGTGAAGAAATGACTGATTTGAAAAAAGCCTTACAGGGCGTGGCAAACCTTGGTGATGATTTCACTGGAAAAGGCGCCGATAACATTAAAAGCTTTTATAAAGAACTAGCTGGAAATGTAGACATGTTTATCACCTTCATTGATAAGCAAAAAGCCTTTCATGAAGGTGTTTCTGGTACACTTGATGATACGAGCTTTGGCGGCGATACCTTTGTGGAGGAACACTTTTTAGATAACGCTGTTCACATGGGAATCAAAAATGCCAAAAGCATTGTAAAAGATCAAAAAAAGGCACTTAAAACCATTTTTCAAGACATTGATGACCTCATTTCTTTGGAGGTATTTGATAGCAAAACCATTGATGAAAAGATCGAAGATGCAGAAGACGAACGGAAAAAGACGGTTAAAGATTTGATAGAGCTTGATCAAAATTTAAAAGATGAATATGCTTTGTCAGAGACAGAACAGAAGGCTACAATGGCATTGTACGCAGAAATGATGAATGCGACAAATGACGGAAAATCCATTTCGCCTATGAATTTTGACAAGAAAGCGTATCAAAATAGTGAAATTTACAAGGCAAAAAGCGATATTGAGAAGCAAACTTCTGAATATCTGAAAATCAAAAAAGAACAAGAAGAAGCCCGCGAGATCGCGAAGGAACAGGAAGCCCTCGCCAACCGTCCTTGGTATGAAAAAGCATTCGATTATGGCGGAAATATCGTCAATGAGCTGACAGGTGTGAACGATGCAAAGCGTGCCGCAACGGGCGTTGATCCGATCACAGGAGAACAGCTCACCGCAGGCCAGCGAGTCGCCGCAGGCGGTATGGCCGCAGCAGGCTATATCCCTGTCGTCGGCTGGGCAGGGCGCATATTCAAAGGCGGAAAAGCCGTCTATAAAACGACCCAAGCCACATCAGCCGCAGTTAGAGCAGTCGACATTTACAAGACATCACAAAAGTCCTTTGACGCCTTAAAAACATCCCAAAAAGGCTTATATGGCCTCACCGCAACCAACGGCTTCAGCGAAGCGATTACGGGTCGTGACATGTTTGGAAACAAGGTCTCGAAAGAACAGCAGGAAGCGAGTATGAACGCGGCACTTGGAATGCTTTTACCGTTTGGAGCAAAAGGGTTTCATGGGAAGATGGGAATTAAGGATACTGAAAAATATAATACCCATACAATGAAGCACATTTATCATGGCGAAATAAACAAACGAGGAAAAGCAGTTGGTTATCATCATGAAAGTATGCAGGGTGGTAAGGTTATTCCAGGAAGTGAAAGTTTACCTGATAAAAACGGTATTTATAGAGCTAAAGTTGAAATAGATGGAGTTGAAAAAGTAGCTAAATCAAGTTTCTTTCCTAAGGAATGGAATCGCGTTGATGTGTTAAAAGCTATCGATGAAGCTTACCAAAATAAACAACAGATAGGTCCTAACAAATTCAAAGGTGTAACATCAACAGGAATGAAAATAGAGATGTATCTGAATAAAGATGGGTCAATAGCTACAGCATATCCACTATATAAAAAATAATATGAAGGTGATTAACTTATATGAGATATTCATATGAATTTAAGGAAGACCAATTTGGTGATTTAGCAATACTACTACCAGAAGAAATAAGTATTTTCTCAGATTTTATTCAAGATATTTCAACAGAAGAAGAAGTAGATGAGTATATAGGATATATTCAAAATGTGATAGATGGAGTATATGAAAACTTTGAAATTACATTGAATGCTACCAGTGTCAATATCAAAAAACATGAGACAATAGCTGAACATCATTATAGGATTGAAGAACCCCATGAAAATAAAATTGAAACGAAGGAGTTCAGAGAGCTGTTGTTAATTTGGAGAGAGAAAATACCAGAAATATTCAAAGATTAAACATCATTATTGACGATTATCAACATAATGATTCAGGCACTTTATTGCTATAAAGTGCCTTTTATTTGGTTGGAAATCTTAAGATGTTTGAATATAAAAAGAGTAAGTTAAGCCTAAGATAGGTGCTAACGTGAGAAAGGTCCGAAAAGAAAAAATGGAGAAATTAAAAAGAAAAAGCAGAAGAAAGCACTTAATGAACGAATTAAGCTATATGACACTTCCAGAAAACCCTTTTTAGATATCGAAGAGAATCAATTGTTTTGTCAGAAGGTATTTCCTTTCCTTCACTCGAGAGAACATAAAATTCAAATACATGGAGATAACTATCGAGAGCATATTGAAAAGTCTACACAAATGTTAAAGGAAATCGTCAGCAGGGTAAAATTAACTCCTAAACAAGGTAGACTGATATTTTTTCGGAAGCAAGAAATTGAAGCGATATTAGTGAATGAGAATGAATGTTTTACTCATTTAAATCAACTTCTTGAGCAAACGAAATTTTCAAGTGGATATGGGGATTTCATTTTGGGTTGTGTATAGAGCGCACAGAGTATTTTTATGAGCTAAGTACTAGGGGGCTGTGAGAGTCAATTAAATTTAAAATCACGAATTTACTTATGATACTTTTAAAACGACAATGTTCAATAACCATATTCATTATGTAAAACTCACCTGCATGCCTCAGGGGATTTCTCTCTACAATCATTCCCCTCAAATTTAAGCAATTCACTATCATTACCTTTCACATTCATATAAAATAAGAGCTAGTGAAAATTTGAAGAGATGCTTGATAAATGAAGGACATGTATGCTGTGAGCTGCATGAGATGTTTGAACGTGAAGGTTGCGAAGCTGCTCCTCCTCACACATGAGATCTTGTAAGCGTAACCATTATTTGTCACTTCATTGCGATGGTGTTGAGGGGTGTGTCAGCATGAGGAATCCGTATGTGAGAACGGCTTCTAGTCTTTATATCAATTATTTTTTATTAGGTATGGTCAATATTATATTGGCTTCAAATATGCCATTTTTAATCAAACAGTTAGATACCAATAGTGCGGGAATTAGTTATATGATCTCGGCACTCGGCATTGGCAGGGTGCTCACGTATGGTCTATCAGGCGTGCTGTCAGATCGGTTTGGCCGAAAGCCGGTGATTTTGGTTTCTGGTGTGCTGATGGCGGTGTTCCTCATCGGGATCCCATTGTCTCCAAATTATCAAATCGCCTTTGCGTTTGCGATTTTGGCAGGGGTGGCGAATT
Source organism: Bacillus pumilus (assembly GCF_024498355.1). Taxonomy (GTDB): domain Bacteria; phylum Bacillota; class Bacilli; order Bacillales; family Bacillaceae; genus Bacillus; species Bacillus pumilus_P. Next base: position 3,552,832 of record NZ_CP101833.1, on the reverse strand, counting down.
CAGCGATGGATGCAGGAACGTATCCAGCCTTAATGGAGGCTTTTCCACAAAACTCGGGATCTGCGAATGTGATGGTGAAGGCTTTTATTTCGATTGGGGCGACCATTCTGCCGCTGGCTATTTTCTTTTTAGCGGAGCATGATTTGTTTTATGGCATTGCGTTTTTTGTTCCTGCCCTTATCTATCTTGTGAATGTCTTGATGCTCTGGACATTGCCATTTCCGAATCATCGCAAAGTGGAGCAAGTCCAGGTGACCGAGCATGACGGACTTCCACGCTTCACGTCAGAGCCTACGTTTTGGAGGGAAGGGATCGCACTTATTGTGATCAGCTTTACGTCAAATGGTCTGTACGCCTTGCCGCAAATTTGGCTTCCTACGTACGGTGAGGCCATATTGGGGATGGCTTCTGGCAGTGCAGTGAAGCTGCTTAGTTACTATAGCATGGGTGGTTTGCTGTCTGTCCTATTGCTCGCATTTCTTTTGCGCCGCATTGTCCGTCCGGTCACGGTACTGCTGATCTATCCAATCATTACACTTGCCTCTATCTGTGTGCTACTGGTCGTAAAATCTCCAGTCATAGGAACTGTCAATTCATTTGTATTGGGATTTTCAACAGCTGGTGTCTTTCAGCTGACATTAACGGTGATGGCTGAATTCTTCTGGAAGAACAAAGGAACGATGACAGGGATTATCTCAACAGCCGGCGGGGTGTCGGCCATTGTCATCCCGGTCGTAACAGGTTTGATTGAAAGCCACTCGACCATTTTACAGATCTTTATGTTCGATGCGGTTGTGGCTGTTGTGGCCATTATCGGTGCGATGTATATTCTGTATCGATACCGCCAAATCATGGTACATGAATAAAAAAAGACGACCTCCGCTCAGGAAGTCGTCTTTTTTTTGTTTAGAAACGGTCGTTTTCAAAAAGTATCTGTTTCACTTGATCAACTGGCATATATTCACCAGTAAAGAGTTTGTAAGCAAGAGCACCTTGCCATAGCATCATTCCAAGACCGTTAATGGTTTTGGCACCCGCTTCCTGTGCTTGAGCAAGAAGTTTTGTTTTTTGCGGGTTGTACACAACATCTGTCACGATCAAATCTTTACGCAGTACATCAAGCGTGTCATCAATAATGCTAAGCTGGTCTAATGGTTTCATCCCAAGGCTTGTCCCATTTGCTAAGATCGCACTCTCAGCTACTTCACGGCGGAAAGCGTCTTTGTCTTCAAGTGGGAAAATGTTCGCTTTGACACCGAATGATTTCATCTCTTCATTGATGTACTTCACATTTTCTTCCGCTTGAACAAAATATTGATCATTGCGAGCGAAAATACTAATTTCACGAATTCCTGATTGTGCAAGTTGAATGGCAATCGGTGTCGCAGCACCGCCTGAGCCAACAAGTGTTACCTTTTGTCCAGCTAGTTCAACGCCATGTTCAATCAAGTTTCTCACGTAACCAAGACCATCTGTGTTGTAGCCAATCAGTTTGCCATCTTTGTTCACAACAGTGTTGCTTGCACGTGTATATCTCGCAGAATCATCTAGTTCATCTAAGTAATCCAGCACTTTCATTTTATTTGGCATAGATACGTTAAATCCAGCTGCACCCATCGCTTTCATTCCGTTTACTGCTGCTTCTAGTTCATCATTTCCTACTTCAAAGGCTAGGTAAGCATAGTTGATACCTGTTAATGTGTATCCAAGGTTGTGCATCCGTGGTGACAGGCTGTGTCCAATTGGTGTAGCAAGAAGACCGACTAATTTTGTTTTTCCATCAATATTTCGTTCATGTATGTTTGTCATAATTGACATCTCCTTTTATTATCTAGACAATTTTTTCATGCGTCCTAAAACAAAGACTGCTAACAATACGCTAATGACTGCAATGATCATATCGAAAAATAACGTCATTTTAATATCGTACGTGCTGACCAACCCACTTGTAATGAGCGGCACAAGAATAAACGCTGAGCTTGCCGCAATGTTGACGTATGATGAAGCCGTTGCTTTGTTTGTAGGGAATAATTTCATCATAATACTCATGGCCAGCTGGAAGATCCCTGCTGTAAATAATCCTAAGAAAAAGGTGCTGACAATCACAATGCTGTACGTTTCGATTTGAAATAGTGAAAACATTGCAAGGAATGCCCCAATTGGGTAAATAATGGCGACCATAATAGGTGAAATAAATTTATCTAATACGATCGATAGTAATAGAACAGACACAAGGGCACCAATACTAAAATAAGAAAGAAGCTGCGTCGCTTGTCCTGTGCCAAGTCCAATCAGTTTTAACCCGAGTTGCGGAAGCCACGTCTGCCATACGACAAACAATGCAGTAGACGTGAATCCCATGAGCACAACAGCTAAGCCTTCACCAAACATTTTAGGTTCTTCCTTCATTTGTTCCTGCACTGGAAGATCATCTTGTGAAGAGACTTGCTTATGGTTCGGGAATGGCATAAAGATCAAGTAAATCCCTACGAGTAAATAAAGAAGTCCTAGTCCAAAGAACGCCCAGCCCCAGAAGATGTCATGTGCAATAAAGAATGCCAAGATAAATGGAAGAACAGTCGCTCCAATTGAAACGGACGCCTTCACTAAAACAGAAGCTGAACTTGCTTTTTTAGGAAACGATTCTGTTAGAGCAGGGTATGTCCCTGAATCAAGCAGTGAGTTTGCAATCCCTGCTGAAATCGCAAAGATAAAAGCGAGTGTATAATTCGTTGTCGTTGGAATTCCGATTAAGAATAATAAGTAAAGAAAGTTTCCTGTAATAATGACAGGCTTACGTCCCCAGCGGTCTGCTAACCGTCCAGAGAAAAAGAGAGCAATCAGTTTACCTATTCCGATCGCCGATACAAGCAAGCTGATTTTCGGAATATCCACATGGTAGCGTTCAGATAAGCTTTCCATGTTGGAAGCCACAATAATATTGATCATGCCGAGCATGAAGTAGTTTAAATACATGCCAAGTGACGATTTAATATAAGGATTTTTCATGTTCCCACTCCTATATTTAAAACCCTTTTTGGGTCAAATTATTTGTGTACCTTTGTAATATCAAGCCCATCACAACACCCCTTGTGTGATTGATGAAAAAATAATGAATATTCATCTGTTCTTCCATTAAGTACATCGTTCTACTAAAAATAAAAAATAATAACAGTCTTGATAAGAAAGTGTATCTTCATGATTTGATCAGAATCAGAAATTATCAATTTCAACTGTTGTTAAATAAAAATAATAGTATGACGAATTTGGTATAACGATATACCAAAAGAAGCAACGTGATAAATATACTCCTGCGCTTTAAATGTGTCAAGTTTATGACTTTGTGATGTAAAAAAAGAAAAATGAAATAAAGAAATAGTTGACTTGATCAATAAAAAAAGAGAATTGCTGCACGCAATTCTCCCTTTCATGATGATGTAGAGGTTTCTCTAATATGAAGTTGAGGCTTTAGGATCAATCGCTGCAGCTCTTCATCCTGCTCGTTCATTTTATGATATAAAAGGTTCGCTGCTTTTACTCCGATGGATCGTGGGAATGATGAGACAGTGGTGAGCGGCGGGTGATACATCTCAGCTTCAGGGATGTTATCGAATCCAACAACATCGATGTCTTCACCAGGCTTGATGTCACGTGCTGTCAGTTCCTGAATGACCCCAAACGCGACTAAGTCACTAAAGCAAAAAATAGCAGTAGGAGGCTCGGGCTGGTCGATGACTTGGGTAAGGGCTTCTTTCCCGCCTTCACGGGTAGGTTCCATATCGATAATAAGAGATTCATCAATCGTCAGGTTTGCCTCATCATGGGCTCTTTTGAAACCTTTCATGCGTTCAATCCAAGTCGATGAGGACTTGATGCCGCCTAAAAAGGCAATACGTCGATGTCCTTTTTGAAGAAGGTGATGTACCGCCATCCAAGCGCCTTGTTCATAATCAGCGCCGACATAGTCACAATGCACTTCCGCTAATTCACGGTTTGCTAGTACTTTTGGGGTGCGAATTTGATTTAACTGTTTGACCGTCCTAGTAGAGCTTTTCGAAGCTGGGTTTAAAATAATCCCGCCAACTCGGTGCTCTACCATTGTGGAAATGAGCCGTTCCTGCTTATCGACACTGTCAAAGGTTGTACCGAGTAAAACGGTATAGCCAAGTGATTCAAGTGTGGTTTGCACGCCGATTAAAAACTCAGAAATAAAGGTGTTTGAAATGTCCGTGACGATAACACCCACAATATTGGAGCTTTTTGACCGCATGTTTGCAGCGACGCGGTCGTACACGTATCCTAAATCCTCCATGGATTGCAGTACTTTTGTTCGAGTGGCTTCAGAGATTCTAGGATTGTTTCGAACAACGAGTGAGGCCGTTGAAGTCGAGACACCGGCATGCCGGGCGACTTCCTGTAATGTGACACGCTGTTTGTTCAATTTTTTCATTTGTCTTCACCAACTTCAATGGATTGCCTAACTTTGGTTCATAGTCAAGATGGATTTCTCCATCAAACGAGCCGAACATCTTTTGATTTATTATACCTTATCAGGGGGTGTTGATGAAGTGAAGTCATATTGCATCAGGTAGAGAAGGGATAAAATCTTAAAAGATTACCATTGACAGCTTTCTTCTAGAGGCGTAAAATATAAAATTATTCAGAAATAGCAACATTTTAAGTAAATAACGAAGGCTATGATTGCTGTGGGTCACACTATGGCAGGAGCAGCTTCTGGAGAGACCGCATGTATGTGCGGCGCCGAAGGGTTCACAATCTCAGGCAAAAGGACAGAAGAGTACGAAATATTGTATTTGTGATGCATGGATGATGCCATGTATTGCTTTTCTCTATTTTGCTATTCTTTTATGACCATGAGATTGGAGCGCATCCAATCTCTTTTTTTATGGACTTTTTGAAGGTTCATTATTTTAGTATAGGATCGTGTCGGAGGAGGGCGTTGACATTGGCACAACAAGAATTAAAACGAGATTTATCAAACCGTCATGTTCAATTAATTGCAATAGGCGGAACCATCGGAACAGGGCTGTTTTTAGGCTCTGGAAAGGCCATTCAATTGGCAGGTCCGTCGATTATTTTTGCTTATTTAATTGTCGGAATGGCCATCTTTTTTGTCATGAGGGCACTTGGAGAATTGCTCTTATCGAAGACAGGCTATCAGTCATTAACCGATATTGCAGAGGACTATCTTGGCCCATGGGCTTCCTTTGTAACTGGCTGGACGTATTGGTTTTGCTGGATTATGACAGCGATGGCTGATGTCATTGCGGTCGGGGTGTATGTGCAGTATTGGTTTGACATTCCGCAATGGATTCCTGCAATCATTTGTTTGTTGATTTTACTAGGGTTTAATTTATTAACAGTGAAGCTTTTTGGAGAAATGGAATTTTGGTTTGCACTGATTAAAGTCATTACGATTCTACTGCTAATTGGCGTTGGGGTTGTTCTTTTAATCATTGGTTTTCAAACAGATGCCGGGCCTGTGACGGTCACGAACCTTTGGTCACATGGCGGGGTATTTCCAAATGGTGTCACAGGCTTCTTATTGTCATTCCAGATGGTGATTTTTGCGTATGTGGGAGTGGAACTTGTTGGCGTGTCCGCAGCAGAAACGGCGAATCCACAAAAAAACATTCCGTCTGCGATTAATAAAATTCCATTAAGAATTCTATTTTTCTATGTGGGTGCGATCTTTGTTTTATTATGTATCAACCCATGGACCGAGCTCAGTGCATCAGAAAGTCCTTTTGTGAAAACCTTTGGACTGCTTGGTATACCAGTAGCAGCGGGGCTCATTAATTTTGTTGTCCTGACTTCTGCGGCTTCCGCTTGTAATAGCGGCATGTTCTCGACGAGCCGTATTTTGTATAATCTCAGTCATCAAAAACAGGGACCATCTTCCTTTGGCCGTCTGAATAAACACGCTGTCCCAAGCAATGCACTATTTGTTTCAACGATCGTGGTATCTGTCGGGGCTCTTTTAAGCAAGCTGATTCCTGAACAAGCCTTTGGCATTGTGACAACAATCAGTGCCATTTGTTTCATTTGGGTATGGAGTATTATTTTAATATGTCACCTGAAATATAAAAAAACACGTCCTGAACTGCATGCAGCATCTACCTTTAAAGCGCCATTCACACCTTTTGTGAATATTTGTGTTCTTGTGCTTTTTGCCGCCATTCTCGTGATCATGCTCTTCGCTGACGCAACACGTCCAGCGCTGTTATTGACACCGGTATGGTTCGGATTTCTATTTTTGGTTTATGCACGAAAGAAACGCCGTGCTGCATAATGGATGAAAAAAAGCACAGCCTTTTCATAGCGCTGTGCTTTTTACCATTTAACGATTTCTAATCTTCAACATGTAATTTGCATTCAGAATGATCAAAACAAGTCCTATGATCATGATCGAGAAGAGCTGAGAGTGATTCGCTCCAAGGGAATATACAATGAGAATAAACATGGCACCGATCAATAACATATTCATCATTTGGTAGGTGTGAAACAGCCCTCCCAGCATCACATGCTTTTCACCTTCGTCAGAAATGGCGAGCAGCTTTTTGCTATAATCTTTGTCGGATGGGCTTGGTAGATTGCGATTAGGATAGACGAGTTTTAGAACCGATATCGCAGCATAAGAACTGATAATGGTGATCGTAAATAAAGCGACATTGACAAGAATAAGCCAGAGTGGCTGCTCGGTCACGATGGCCATACCGATTGCAATAATGGATAAAATGGTACTCACCGTATTGGCTAACGACAAATCAGTAAAGGTTCGATACTGTTTTACTTCCAGTTCATCCTCCTCATCACCAGATACCGAAAGTGATACTCTTTTCTTCATACGTGAAATTCCTGAAAAACAATAAATGATCAATAGGATCGTCAATCCAGTGATGACAAGAGTCGTTTCGAATGCAATATCAAGAAGTGTCATTTCAAATTCGGCCGCCAGCAAACAGTAAGCACCGAGAAAGCCAAGGAGAGCACCTAAGAGCATCTTGTATACAGTTTTCATGTGAGTTCATCCTCCTCGAATAGAAAAATACGTTCAATGGGTTCCTGAAAAATACGTGAAAGCTTAACAGCGAGCAAGAGCGACGGCATTAATTCGTCGCGTTCCATTAAGCTGATGGTCTGACGAGAAACCTTTGCACGCTTTGCAAGTTCAGTTTGGTTCAATCCATCACGTGCACGAAGCTCTTTTAGCCGATTTTTCATTCCGTCACCTCAATTTTGATCGAAATCTTTCCTTGATTGTAAAGCATTATATTCATTTTGACAAGTTTAGTTGTCAAAATGATAAAAATAATTGTCAGAAAGATCATCTTTATTCAAAAGGTGAACAATGATACGCTAAAGGAAAGAGAAACAGAAAACAGGTGATGTCCTTGTTCATTGATCAATTAAAGAATGACTTACATCAATCACAACCGTTGTTTATTGGAGAAGAGACAGCGTTCAAAGCGGCGATCCTTGTTCCTTTGGTGCAAGTAAACGGGGAATGGCATATTTTATTTGAGGTGCGATCGCTGACCATGAGAAAACAGCCTGGTGATATTAGCTTCCCTGGAGGCAAACTCGACGGCGGTGAAACAGCACAAGAAGCTGCACTGCGAGAAACACATGAAGAGCTGGGCATTCCGCCTGAATCAGTCGAGATCCTTGGGCAGCTCAGTCCTTACATTGCTTCTCCATCCTTCGTGGTCTATCCGTATGTCGGCATCATTGATGAGCAAAAGGTAAAGCACTCCTTTAATCAAGAGGAAGTGGAGGAGACCTTTACCATACCTTTATCATGGCTCAGCCAATATGAGCCGTACCTACATCATGTGTCTGTTCAGCCAACACCAGCTGAGGATTTCCCCTATGAAAAAATCATGAATGGCGAGAAGTACCGCTGGGGGAGCCGTTCGATTGAGGAATGGTTTTATGATTATGAAAAATACACCATTTGGGGATTAACAGCCCGCATATTAAAGCATTTTGTGACCGTTGCAAAAAGAAATTCCTAGAGAATCGCTCTCTAGGAATTTGTTGTATCCAGCCGTTCTTCCGCTGTTTGTTTTCCTTTACCAATTGGAATAGAAGCTCTCGCTTGACTCAGTCCGTAGGAAGGCATGTTCACGTAGACAGATTCATATGATCCGGCTTGAACTTGATACGTTTCATGATAAATGCCCACTGCGTCATTGGTCCGTGCTCTTTGATTAAAGGCCTTCCAAGCCGCCAAATGCTTTTCCATCTTGGCATAGGCAAGAAGGTCATCTGTTGACTTCCAATATTGGATCATCGCTGTAGTGCGTAAACCGAAGTAATTCTCTGTCCCGAGGAAACCAAGCTCGTCTTGATGGGTATACAGTTCTTTGATCATGCCAGGCATCGCCATGAACACAGGCAGCCATTGATGGATCGCCCAGCGTTTGTTGATCCTCATTCCGATGATGAACACAACAATCGAGTCAGAATGGTCCGTTGTAAATCTGCCAGCACGTATGTCGTTTTTCATTCGTTCACCCCTCTTTCTTCATCTGTTCACATGTTTCCACGCACCAATCAATTCCTGCTTGAGCCACTTTCTTTCCATAATCTAAAGTAAACAGCCAGTACTTCGCATCAGCTTCATCTGGATAAAGCTCCTTGATGTTTTGTTCAATCGAAACGTATGTCTCATAACGGATACGGAGCCCCCTCTCATAATCCTGTAGAAGCACCAGCTTTTTCTCAAATGAAAGATATTGTCCAAAAAATAACTTTAATAACACTTCATTTCGTTCTGCTGGTAACTGATCGAGCGGCTGCGCCAGCCATTGCCTTAACGTATCCAGTCCTTTTTCAGTCAGATGATATTCCCGCTTGTCTGAACGGCCGGATGTAGAAGCAGGTGAAACCTCAGCAAGTCCTTCCTCGACTATAAACTTTAAAGCAGGATAAATTTGTCCATAACTAATTTTCCAAAAATGATGCAAGCTCTTATCAATTAATTGCTTCACTTCGTACCCTGACTTGCAATCTGTCGTTAAAATACCTAAAATCGCATACGTCGTATCATTGTATTTTTTCAGTACATCCACACACCTATCTAAAAGATATATCATTTAGATATATAATAAATTTGAAATGAATAAAAAGCAAGAAAATAATAATTGATAGCTTTATATTTTTAAAATACAGGAGATAAATCATAAATATGGTAATATATACTTGATGTGTAAAGAGCTTGCGCATCTATTCATAAAAGAATGGAGGGTGTACAAATGAAGTTGAGGAACATAGGAATATTGTTCATGATTGTTGCACTATTGATTGGTGCTGGAAGTTTTGGAGGAAACAAAGCATCTGCTAAAAAAGAATCACTGAACCAATCTTATGCATATGCCTATAAAACAAAGGACAATGTCAGTTGGCTGAAGGTGACTGAAAAGAAAGGCAAGGTCACGGGATACCTAAACGGTAAGGGTGTGAAGATTGATCCAATTGAACCTTATATGGTGAAAACAAAATACAAACTAACGGGGAAAACCACGAAAAAAGGATACAAACTTAAAGTCCAACAAAAGAAAAAAACAATCGTATATGACATTTATTTTTCTGGAAAAGACCTCATGGTCAAAAAGCAAGGGGCAAAGAAAAGTAAACGATATCAAGCTGTTGATGAGAAGAAATTAAAAGAATACAAAAAAGCCATTGATAAGCGCTATGATGAGTACGTGGATACAGCAGAAGACCGTTACTATGAGATCATAGGGAAATACACAGACAATTTAAATAAAGCCTACGGCTATTTGTATACAGCAAAAAACAATTCATATCAAATTTTCCTTGATATCGAAGAAGCCGTTTTTGAAGGGGATTTTTCAGGGGCTATTACAATCTCCAAAGCCACAGGGAAGAAAAGTAAGCTATTGAAAAAAGAAAAATATCAAGCAGTTGGAATCACAGGTTTTAAAAACTTTTGGGTATATCCCACACCAAAAATAAAGGGTGGCCTGTCTAAGATGATAGGATCATCTGATATAGAAGCTTCCTATATTGAGTTACCGTTTTGGAAAAAGAATGAAAAAATGAAGCTAAAAGCTGTGAATAAGAAACAATATCAAAAGCAAGTAGAAGCATTTAAAAAAGCCGCAAAGAAAAAAGCCGCAAAGAAAAAATAAAGATAACAATCACGTCAGATAGGACATATCTATCTGACTTTTTTGATTTAAATGTCCTCTCAAGTAAAATGAGATCGTTTTGGTGACATTAGACTTATAAAAAATATTTTTTAATTCATAAATATATGTTGACGCTTACATTAACTCAATATATACTAAAAACAAATCCAATATTGATAAATTAGACATGTGACTGGTCATGCAGGCAGGATCTAAAAACGATGAATTTCTTGAATTTGTCGTTTTAGGTCCTTTTTTTATTGCCAAAATATAGGTCTCATGTATGAGAAAAGGGGGAGAAAAGATGGATTATACACAGGTTGCCAAAGACGTCTTACAGCATGTAGGTGGCAAAGAAAACATTGCTCATCTTGAACATTGTTCAACAAGACTTCGCTTCACATTGATTGATCAGAAGAAGGCAGATGTACCGGCTCTAGAAAAAACGCCAGGTGTCATAGCTGTCAGAATGTCAGGACAATGCCAAGTGGTCATTGGGAATGACGTGATTGAAGTGTATCAAAAGTTAACAAGTTTAATAGGTGCCAGCTCATCAGGGAGAGACGCACCTTCCAATCAGTCAAAAGAAAAAAGAAAAGTAGGCGCAGTTCTGTTAGATTTCATTGTCGGTGTCTTCCAGCCGCTTGTTCCAGCTATCGCAGGTGGAGGGATTTTGAAATCATTTCTTCTCCTTTTCTCTTTATTAGGCTGGGTGGATGCAAAGGGTCAAACATATCAAATACTGAACATGGTCGGTGACGCACCGCTTTACTTCCTGCCTTTACTAGTCGCTGTGACGACTGCAAATAAATTAAAAGTAAATCCACTCGTCGCATTATCGGCAGTCGGAGCACTCATTCTTCCGAATATGACAGCAATGCTCACTGAAGGAGCGCAATTACTGTCGTTCGACGTAAAAAATATAGCCTATGCGTATCAAGTATTTCCAGCAATCCTCTCTGTATTGCTTTACGCTCAGATGGAAAAATTCTTTACTCGATTTTCACCAAAACCAATTCGGATTTTCTTCGTACCAATGATGTCATTGGTCATTACAGTACCAGTTACGTTACTTCTGTTAGGACCGATTGGTTTTACAGCAGGACAAGGTTTTTCATCTCTCATTCTTGCAATGTTTAATACAGTAGGCTGGGTAGCTGTCGCTATTTTAGCAGCGGTTCTCCCATTCATGGTGGCATCAGGCATGCACAAAGCGATGGTTCCTTATGCAGTCACGACGATGGGGAACCTTGGAAAAGAAGCGCTTTACCTACCAGCATCACTTGCGCATAATATTGCGGAAAGTGGAGCATGTTTCGCTGTTGCACTACGGACAAAAGATAAAGTGCTCAGGTCAACCGCAATCTCGGCAGGAATATCAGCATTTTTTGGGATCACAGAGCCGGCATTATATGGTGTGACCCTCCAAAATAAACGAGTTCTTGGAAGTGTCATGATTGGTTCCTTTGTCGGTGGGATCTTCATTGGATTAGTTGGTATACAAGCCTTTGTGCTTGTTGGTCCTGGATTAGCAAGTATGTCGATGTTCATATCAGATGAGCTCCCGCGAAATCTTATGTTTGCTGTCATTGGAGCTGTCATTTCGTTTGTTGTTGCATTTATCGCTGCTTTTGCTTTAGGTAAAGATCGAACAGTAGAAGAAAAGACAAATGACCAAGCGGCATTTGCTGAACAAATTGGGGCAGGTGAAACATTCAAAAGCCCTGTCATTGGTCAAATGATCTCCCTATCTGAAGTGAAAGATGATATTTTCTCTTCAAAGGTTATGGGAGAAGGGATTGCCATTGTGCCTTCAAAAGGAGCACTTTATGCACCAGTAGATGGTGAGGTCACCCTGCTGTTCGAAACAAATCATGCACTTGGTATGAGAACGGATCAAGGGGTTGATGTATTATTCCACATTGGCATCGACACCGTTCAGCTGGAAGGTCAGTATTTCAATCCGAAAGTACAGGCAGGAGATCGTGTTCAAGCAGGAGATTTCCTGATTGAATTTGATCTAGAAAAAATCATAGAAGCAGGATATGATCCAGTTACACTTGCTGTGATCACAAATACAGATCAATTTGATATTAAAGTACAGCCATTACAAGAGGTCAATCGTCAAGATACATTGATGGTTGTCACACAATTAGGAGGCTAATCATATGACAACAATTAAAGGTTTTCCAAAAGGATTTTTATGGGGCGGCGCAATTGCCGCAAACCAAGCAGAAGGCGCATGGAATGTAGATGGAAAGGGACCATCTGTTGCAGATATTGCGATGTACCGTTCAAATTTGAGTGTAGAAGATTATGAAGGACACCTAGCAGTTTCTTCTGAAAATATTGATCGTGCCATTAACGACTCAGACGATAAAAAGTACCCAAAACGTAGAGGCGTTGATTTCTATCATCACTATCAAGGGGATCTCGCTCTCTTTTCTGAAATGGGCTTTAAAACACTTCGTATCTCAATTGCCTGGAGTCGCATTTTCCCAACTGGTGAAGAGACTGAACCGAATGAAAAAGGGCTGCAATTTTATGAGCGTGTATTTGCAGAAATGAAAAAACACAACATAGAACCGATCGTGACGCTGTCACATTATGAAATGCCGTTAGCACTTAGTGTGAAATATAACGGCTGGGCTGAAAGAAAAGTCATTGATCTCTTTGTTAAATTCGCCAATGTGTGTTTTGAACGCTATAAAGATGATGTGAAATATTGGCTCACCTTTAATGAAATTGATAGTATTCACCGCCATTCTTTCATTACAGCAGGAATTATTCCTGATCGCTGTCCTGAAGGAAAAGAGGAAGAGACGGTTTACCAAGCACTGCATCATCAATTTGTCGCATCTGCTCTCGTAACAGCAGATTGCCATCGCATCATACCAGGCAGTCAGGTAGGGTGTATGCTGACAAAATTGACAACGTATCCGCATACGTGTCATCCGAATGATGTGGAACGAGCTTTGAAACAAAACTTAGAAAACTATTTCTATGCAGATGTTCAGGTATTTGGTGAATATCCGCCACTAATCAAGCGCATGCTTGAGAGAAAAAATATTCATATCCAAATGGAAGCGGATGACCTTGCCATTTTAAAAGAAAACACAGTAGATTTTATCTCGTTTAGCTACTATATGTCTTTAACTGAATCAGCCCAAGAAGGATTAGAACAGACTGAAGGAAATACGATTCGTGGGGTCAAAAATCCTTACCTGCCATCAACTGACTGGGGCTGGCAAATTGATCCGGTTGGTCTGAAAATATCTTTGATAGAATTGTATGACCGTTATCAAAAACCTCTTATCATTGTAGAGAACGGCATGGGTGCAAAGGATGTTGTTGAAAGTGATGGATCTATCCATGACGACTATCGTATAAACTATTTCAAAGAGCACTTCCGTCAAATGAGAGAAGCAATTGAAGAAGGCGTCGATCTCTTTGGATATACGAGCTGGGGTTCAATTGATATTATTAGTGCAGGTACATCACAAATGTCAAAACGCTATGGCTTTATTCACGTAGATCAGGATGACGATGGAAATGGTACATTAAAACGTTCTCGGAAAGACTCGTTTTATTGGTACCAAAAGGTCATTGAGACAAATGGTGAATCGCTTGATTGAAAAACCACAATCATGAAAACAGGTGATGACGATGTTTAAAATCAAAAAAGTTTTAAACTCGAGTGTGGTCCTGGCTGAAGATCAGAACCAACAGGAGATGGTTTTATTCGGCCGAGGGATCGGCTATGGACAGAAGCCGGGTCAAATGATAGAAGAGAAGAAGGCAGACCAAGTATTTATGTCAGTTGATAATATGAGGGCAAAAGAATTTCTTCAACTGTTAGATTCAATGCCTCAAGAGTTCATAGATTTAACTCAGCACATCGTTCAATACGCAGAAAAGCGCTTGAACACAAACCTAAATTCAGGTGTCTATTTCACCTTAATGGACCATTTGAATTTTGCAGTAGAACGACACAAAAAGAATATTAATATCACAAATCGCGTGTACTGGGAAATCAAAAACTATTATACTGAAGAATTTGAAGTAGGTAATTATGCGCTTGAGTTGGTTAATGAGACATTAGGCATACAATTACCAAAGGAAGAAGCGGCCAATATCGCCTTTCATTTAATCAATGCACTAGGTGAAGAATCCGATTCGAAAGATGGCATGAAATATGCAAAGATGATCGGGAGTATTGTCAATCTCGTGCGATATACGTTAAATATGAAAATGGATCAAGAGAATATTCATTACAGCCGGTTCATTACCCATGTGAAATTCTTTGTAGAAAGATTTTATGCAAATAAATTATTATCAGATCAAGAAAATGAGTTGTTTGAACAAATTGCTCACTTGTATCCTCAAGCGATGGATGTTGCCTTCAAAATCAAAGATTATATTAAACAGGTGCATAGTATCGTCATTCCTAATGATGAACTTACTTATCTTGCGGTACATATCCACCGCCTCATTTCTTATCAAGAATTAAAATAAATGTGGAACCACTTGCCTTGTAATAAGGCGAGTGGTTCTTTGTATTGTCCCGTTTTAAATTATGTTCCGATAGGTCGTTCTGTTGTACCAGGATTCGTTTCATTTAAGGAATTGAAAGACACTGTTTGTCCGAAAACAACGATGGCTAAAGTGAAAATCAGTAAACTCATTTTTTTCATTTGAATTCCTCCAGTCAAGTGTAGTGTGTTCCATGTGATAGGCGTCCTTTAAAAAGAGATAGGCTTGATGAATTGCCCCCAGCTCTTCAAAGTGTCTGGCAGCCAGTGCACTTAATTCACGGGCACCCTCCGCATCCTTTAATTCTTTCAAAATGCTGATTTCATCGAAACAGGCTTGAGCTTTTTTGACCATATCCTCAGTGAAATATAAATGGTGGAGCAAATTCATTTTTGCTGTATAGATGGGGCTTTTCTCCGTTGCATGTTTTTGTTTGACCAATTCGAAATAATAGAGTGCTTGTGTTCTTTCATCGATGGAGAGCAGCTCTTTTATTAACATAAACATGGAGTGATGGAAATAACACGATGAAAGATAGTCATCATCACTAAGAGCCTGTTCTAGTGCATCGATACATTTTTTTGATTCTCCAGTTTCAGCATACAGAATGCTGATATTATGATACAGCTGTGATGTTAGAAAATGATCGTTTAGACTGTTTGCGATGTGTAATGCTTTTTTGTAGTAGCTTTCTGCTCTTATGAAGTCACCAATATCCATAAAATTAGCAGCGGCGATCACAATGGCTGCCGCCAGTCTTCTTTCATAGCCTTCATGACTTTTAAAAATATCAATGGCATTCTGAATATAGTGAAGTGAAATCAGGCTTTGACGAAGCAGCATATATAAGTTTGCGATCTTTGTATGGAATTCTGCTACTTCTATTTCATCAGGAATGTTTTGTAGTTTTTTCTCGGCAATTTTAAATAGTCCAATCGCTGATGCATAGTCTCTTTTATATGAAGCGTAAAGGGCTTTGTAAAGGTAAAAATAGTATTCAATTAAGTCGTTTGTTTTAGAGGGGCAATCCAGCTCTGTCTGTTCATTCAGTTTTTTACCTCTTCGTTCATATAACATGAGTTTATACTTGCCTTCTAGCAATGAATAATAAGTCAAGACCTCCTGATTCTCTTCCATTTCTTGAAGTAATTCCTGTAATTCTGTGTACATTGCCTTTGCACTCTGTACATCATGCTTACGAATCGCAATTCGCCAATCATTTAAACGGTTCCCCACCTGTTCAGCTGAAATGATAGTCATCAAAATTTCACCTCTTTAAGATCCTTTCACCTGTTTCACTAAAAAACGATATCACAATTTTTGGTAAAATATAATCGTTTCTGCGAGGTGATTGACAAGAGGTAATAAAAAGGACCTTAGGTCATGTGATGTACGATATTGTAACGGTGAATGATTGTTTGTACAAATGGATAAAAACTTTTTTTAGAAGTCTAAAAAAGTGATAAATACAATCAGTTTTATCTTTATGTTCGAAAACATCACCCCATATAGTTAAAATAAAGCAATTTTAGGTAAGGAAGAGGAAGAATGAAGGGTCGATCTAGCAGGGAAAATCAGTTATGATGTTGCTAGATCATGATGGAAAAGAAACTGACTGAAGTGGACAAAGGTGAATATAAGTACAAATTATAAAAACTCTCGTATTTTAGAAAGGATGTTGAATTGAAAAAAAGATCTCAAATCTTAAACTGGAAAATCACACTAATGATCACGACACTTTTACTCGTTCTAGTGACTCTTTACATGTCAAAGAGATACTTTTATAGCAAAGAAATTGAACTGCTGACAGAGTCATGTCAACAAGCAGATGGCAAAATCATATTAGAAACTAATTACTTGTCTATGGATTATTCGTTTGAGTGTCAGAAAAAGTAAAACAGGCAGCTCTCTGCCTGTTTATACCCCCGTTAAAACCCTAAATCTTGCAACCAATTATTTAACCTAATTTCTCGTTTCTCAGCAGTTAAGCGTTCGTATTTCCCTAAATATAAACTGGATACAATTTCTCCATCATTCATAAACATCATTCTTTCAGAGCGGAGAGCAACTTTCGGATCATGTGTGACGAGAAGTAGAGTTGTTCCTTCAGAGTGAATTTTTGAAAAAATATTCATGACTTCCTTTGTGGTACTTGAATTAAGGGCACCTGTTGGCTCATCGGCAAAAAGAATGTCTGGTTCATTCATAAGAGCCCGACAGATAGAGGCTCTTTGGAGCTGTCCACCAGATACTTCTGACAAATATCTATCTGCTAAATGATCAATATCAAGTTTCTCCATTAAATATTTAGCTCGTTCATTTACTTCTTTTCTCGGCTTTTTTTTCGCTAAATAAGCTGCAGCGATAATGTTATCAAATAAATTGAGATTCTTTAGTAAGTGGCTGTGTTGAAAGACGAACCCCATCTCTGTTAAGCGCAGAGCCGTTAACTGTTTGTCTGTCATTTTTGATAGTAATTGGTCTTTATATTTGATCTCTCCCGCTGAGGCTGTTTCTATACCGCTAAGCTGATAAAGCAAAGAGGTTTTCCCGCATCCGGAAGGTCCCATAATGGTCACGAACTCTCCGGCCTTAATCGATAAATGAATATTTTTAAGAATAGTTTGCTTTTGCCCTTTTAATGAATCAATTTGCAAAGACAATCGCTCTGTTTCTATTAAGTGTTCCATGTGAAACATCTCCTTATGAAAGTGTATGTTGGGTGGTTTTGCTAGAAAAAAACGTCTTCAATAACCAAGAGGTTAAAGCTAAGCTGACGATAAACAGTGAGAGTGGGTACACGACTGACACCCATTGTGGTGCCAACCACTGAAGGCTTGATGCCCCTAAGGATGCTCCACCTACACTCATTAAAGCAGAACCAATGGTATTGACAGCGATTGTTCCAATAAAGGCGCCAAAAGAGAGAACCACGATAAAACTTGTTAAGTATTGTCCCGTTAAATCTTTTATAGAAAATCCAATCATTCTTAACATATGGTTACGACTTGAATCTTTCGCCTTTAACATGTGCAGAAACATTAATAGCATTAGACTGGCGGTTCCAAAAGCAGCTATTGTAGAGAAAAATGCAACCACCTTTACTAAAGATGCTGTGCTGCCGATGGTTTGATGAACGTATTCTTTCATAGCTGTCACTTTTGCAGGAGACATACTTGTTTCTAATGCTGCCTTTTTTTCTGCAATATCTATTCCTTGTTTCAGTTGAATTTGAATGGTTTTCCAAAGAGGTGATTGAGGAAAAGGTTGTGATAATGCTTTTGCTGTTTTTCCTCCGTTGGTGACATCCTGGTAAATGCCAGTCACCAATCTTTGAATTTCATGCCCATTTGTTACGAGAGTGATTTCTTCTCCTACCTTTTTCTGAAGTGAGTCTGCACTTAGCACTGATAAGGCGATATCTCCATCCTTGAAAGGTTCTCGTCCTTTTAAATAGGTGAGAGGGAATGCTGAGAGATCACCTGTTTCTAAATAGAGCGTTTCTAATGTATTATCCTTTGCTTTAGATTGGAGAGAAGTTGTTTCATATACGGCAGATGTTTGAATGTCTAGATCTTCGCGAATCTTAGGCTCGATTTTATTTGTACTTTTCTCTAAATCATTTCCTTGCCGAATGTCGATTCGAAGGTCACTTTTGCCAGAGCCAAGATATGTGATGAAATCTGGTGATTGTAAAGTGTGCCATAGCTGAATAGGCATCAGCATCAAAAATGTACAAAGTGCGATAATGCAGGTAATCGTTGTATACAACTTCATTCGCGAGAACAGATCTTTTAAACCAAACCATATATTGACTGGGAGGAACCTGTTTCTCTTGAGGTGCATGGGAATTTGTTTTTTGTGATTTGGTGAAGTGACACCACCTTGAAGCGCTTGAGCTGCCGATACTTGACCAAACTTTCTTAGGACAGCATAGCTACATGAGATGACGATCATTGCCGTCAAAATAGAAACGAAAAGCGGGATCAGCCATTGAGCAAAAGAAGAGTCATTCCCCATATATTGCTGAATATTGGCCGTAAACATATCACCAAACATAAGTGTTAACAAATATCCTGCTATACACCCTGCACAGGCAAGCACAGCATACTTCCCAACGTATAATTGCTTAATTTTTGATAAAGGAATCCCCAGCACCTTCAGTATTCCAATTTCACGTTCATCCTCTTCTATAGCAGCTGTCATAGCAAGATGGAGAGAGAGAAGGGCTATACTAATGAGCAGCATGCACACAAGCAGGAGAATGGCAATCACCATTCCATCTGTCAATGCATTCAGCATACGTAGTAAGGGTAATGTAACAGCTGGTCCCTGTTGTGGTAGCTTTGATGATTGATAAATTGATTGAAAAGCATCTGCTTGCTTGGCATCATGCAGTAAAAATTCGATCAAGTACTCCTTTTTTGGAAACTCGTGATTCAGTGCGTCCCAATCCTCGTCATGAAGGAGGAATCTTTTTGAACTGACAAGGCTGGGGTTCATTTGCGCATCTCGTAAGAACGCTTTGATTTGAAAAGAGAAATGATTAGACCCTTTTTCAATCTTTAACATTTCCCCTATCTTGAGATGATACTTTTGTTGAAAATAGATGGGGACAGCCACTTCACCTTTGTTTACAGTTAGTTTTTCATTTCGCTCGTTTAAAAGAAAATCAAAAAAACGATTTTGTTTCACAAATAAATGATCCATCACACCTGCTTTGGCAGGTTCATTTCCGAACTTGATGCTGTCATGTTCAATTGCAATCATTGGGACAATTTGATGTGCTTTTACCATGGGCTGCTTGCTTGAAAATGTTTGAATGTCTTTTTCATCTATGGTGCCGTCATGCATTTGGACAAAGTCTGGTGCTTTGGCTGAATGGAGTAGGTTAGAAATGGAACCATTCAGCTGAGCTGTCATTTGAGCGGCGCTTGTTGCTAAAAATGATGTCATCATGATGCAAATGGTTAAGCCGATTGAAATGAGTCGGTGGCGGGTTAAGTCTTTCTTTATAAACGTCAATCTCATGAGGCTGATTCTCCTTCATGGTGAAGCATATTTTTTGTTAAGAAGGCTAGTGCAAACATGAAGATACTGACTATTAGCACGGTCACATACATGTTGGTAGAAAAGGTGTTGAACAAGAACCCATACATTATTTGACCAAGCGGAGCAGCACATTGAGAAACCATTGTCAGATTGGCCATCACTTTCCCTAATTGGGCATTGGGTGTTTTCTTTTGAACATGTGAGATCACAACGATTGAAATCATTGTGAGCAGCATAGCAATTGGGAGACATCCTGCTAAAAAGAGAAAATAGGCTGGATATGTGCCAAATTGAAGGGCCATTTTTGTTGTTGAAAAAGCCACAGGCAGTAAAATGATGGCGATGACGAGCAGCCAGCGATATAAAGTAGGAATGCGCCAATGCTTTGCTACGAGTCCAACTAGCAGTGCCCCTGCGATGACAGCAAACTCAATCAAGCCCATTCCAATCCCATACATGATGTCACTGCTTTTCATTATGACCCTTAAAATGATTGGACCACCCACGATAAAAAAAGGTGTGAGGATGAAATTTAACATCGCTGCAAGCAGCATGGCTCTTTTTAAAAATGGCTGATTGCCTATATAGGAAAATCCCTGCTTCATATCTTTCACGAGCACTTTACTCATGGACTCCGTTAGCAGGCTAGGTGAGAAGGAAATATTTAACCGAAAAAGCATGCATGCGGATAGAAAAAATATGATGGCACTAGCCCCTATGATGGATTGACTCCCAATAAGTCCGTACAGAATTCCGCCGATAATAGGAGCGAGAACACCTGAAAGAGCCTGCACACCATTTACGATGCCGTTTGCTTGTTCTAATTGTTCTTCTTTCACTAGCTGTGGAATGCTGGACATCACAGCAGGAGCGTAAAACGTACTCATCACGCCAAGCAGTATCATGACGGCTCCGATCATATAGAGTGAATCATTTCCTGAAAATAACCAGAAATAAAAGGCCAGAATCATGATGCCAGTGAGGACATCAAATAAAATCATTAAGTTCCTTCTGTTAAACCGATCAGCGATTGCCCCTGCTAATGGGGAAAGAAGGAGTGGGACATTGGATAAAGCGAAAAGTAAGGCATATAAGTCAACACGCTGTGTCATATCCAGCACGTGTAAAGATAAAACAAACCGAATTAATGAAGACCCGAAAACGGAAATAATTTGTCCGAGAACAAGGTACATAAAGTGGGTGGGGCCTCTTTTGGATAACAAAAACATGAATATCACTCTCCTTTTAGACCGACCGTCAGTCTATAATGTATGCAGGATTGGTATTGAAGTGACCAATCACTGATTATTTTCATTTCCCTCTCCAGTTAATCGCTTGAGAAGGAAGGAGAAGCTTCCCTTTTCTGCATGTAAAGAAGATTCGAGGAGATCGATAAAAGCTAGAGCTCTGTGTATACTTTCTTCGGCAGTCCATTGGAAAAGGCCTTCATCAAATATGACCTGTGCAGAAGCAAGGAGAAATTCAACCGTCTCTTGCGGATACTTCGTTTGAAATGTCCCTTTCTCTATACCTTGCTGAATGACATCTGCCAAAACCGGTGAAAGTTCTTTAATGGCTTTGATCAAGCTTTTTTGATGCATTTCTGCATTAGAAGGTTGATGAAATTGTTCAATCATGCCCTGTTTATTGCTTCCTTGCTTAGGTGATTGCGCCATGATGATATGAAATAGTTTATCGACGACTGGCAGGTTTGGATCAGCCGCAATACGCTTTGCCACGATGATATCTGCTTTGATGATTCTATCAATAATGGCATCCATCACTTCTTCTTTGGATGTAAAGTAATAATAGAATGTGCCTTTTGCAATGCCAACGGCTTTTAATATGTCAATAATCGTTGTTTGCTGATAGCCTTTGGTTGAAAAAAGCACCTGTGCTGCGTTTAAGATGTCATTTTTGCGTTCTTCAGGATGTTTAACGGTTCTCATAAAGCCATCCTTTCTTTTGACTAGACTGTCGGTCGGTCCCTTGTTTTGATTAAACACTTTTCAACGTACCTTTGTCAACGGCTGTTTTTTGAGAACTTTGCATTTATTGTGCAATAACACTATGATACATTGAATGAAAATACCTTCAGGAGAGATGCTGCATGCAATTTTTAACCAGTGAATTGGCTCAAGAAATGGTTGAACGTACGATGCATATTTTACATAAAAACATCAATGTGATGAATGCAGATGGTGTGATTATTGGTTCTGGTGAACGAAAAAGGATTGGACAGAAACATGATGGTGCACGACTTGTGCTGACGAGCGGGAACAGTGTGGAAATTGACCAGGAGAAATCCTTCTGTTTAAAGGGAGCGATGCCGGGAATCAATTTGCCTATATGCTTTCGTGAACAAGTAGTTGGTGTGATTGGGATTACTGGTGAGCCAGAGGACATTCGGCATCATGCAGAGCTGGTGAAAATGGCAGCTGAGCTGGTGTTAGAACAATCTTTTCTGCTTGAACGAGTTCAGTGGCGGCAGCGAATAGAAAGTGAAATTGTCAATCAGTTGATTTCTGATTCTGACGTGGGTGATCATCAGCTAAAGAATCGAGCGGCCTGGCTGGGGATGGATTTAGATAAGCGGCGAATGGCGATTATTTTTCAGCCAGTTCCATCCTCCGAGGACACTGTGCACAAAATGATGCATGCGATTCAATACGATAAGAATGCGGCCGATTTACTAGGCATGACCTTCCTTCATGAATTGATTCTTTTAAGGCAGCCGATTCATGAACATAGTCTGAAGCACGTGACCGGGCAGCTGCAGAGAACGATGGTGAGAGCAGTAGATAGGCAAGTGCTTGTAGGTGTAGGGGCTGTCGCTGAGGACATGAGTCAATTACCATTGTCTTTTCAGCAGGCGAGAGATGCTCTGCGGTTGGGGAAGGTTCTTGATCCAGGTGAAAGTATATTTTTCTTTGAATCTTATCAGCTGGAAAGCTTATTCATAAGAGCAGGAACCGCTGAAGAGGAAAATAGATGGACTGATTTTTACAAGCCACTTGCACAAGAAACGGAGCTCGTCCATACGTTAAAGGTATACATTGAAGAGGGGGGCGATTTGCAAAAAAGCGTGGATCGCTTATTTATTCATCGCAATACACTGCGATATCGTTTAGATAAAATTCAAGCAATAACCGGGAAAGACCCTCGTCATGTGAAACAGTTGATGGAGCTCTATATGGCGCAGTTGATGAGTCAACTACCTTGATTGTGCATTTGCACAATTGAATGAATTGATAAATAAAAAAAGATCATATAGATTCACAACTCGATCCCGATGAGTAAACGCTTACAATTAAGAAAAGACAATTTGGGGGGATTGAGAATGAGTGAAGATGTAACGGTAAGTACACTGGGTGCCATGATGGCGCTTGTGATCGCTATTGTTCTCATTCTAAAAAAAGTATCACCTGCATATGGCATGCTGGCAGGTACATTCATAGGCGGTTTGGTTGGCGGTGTAGATATTGTTCAGACCGTCAACGTCATGATGGACGGAGCTAAGGACATGATTCCGGCTGTCCTTAGAATAATGGCCACAGGTGTACTGGCTGGCGTTTTGATTGAGTCAGGTGCAGCGTTATCTATCGCTGAGGCCATCGTGAAAAAGCTAGGAGAAGCGAGGGCCCTTTTAGCACTCGCACTTGCAACGATGATTTTAACAACGGTGGGCGTTTTTGTAGATGTAGCAGTCATCACGGTAGCACCAATTGCACTTGCCATTGCCAAACGGGCAAAGCTTTCAAAAATGGGGATTTTACTTGCCATGATTGGGGGCGGGAAGGCAGGAAATATCATGTCGCCGAACCCGAATGCGATTGCAGCCTCTGATGCTTTTGGTGTACCTCTTACTTCCATGATGGCGGCAGGTGTCATTCCGGCTGTGTTTGGATTAGCTGTCACGTACGTGTTAGCCAAAAAGCTCGGAAATAAAGGGACACCCGTTCTTGAAGAGGAAGCTGACCAAAACAAGGTTCAAGTGCCTGCTTTTTTTCAAGCATTGGCTGGTCCGCTTGTTACCATATTATTGTTGACTCTAAGGCCGCTATTTCAAATCAATATAGATCCAATGGTTGCCTTACCGATTGGAGGCATTGTAGGCGCTGTTTTGATGAAAAAAGGAAAGTATATCAATGATTATGCGATGTCGGGACTTCATAAAATGTCGGGCGTAGCGATTATGTTATTAGGGACAGGTACACTAGCAGGAATCGTATCGAATTCTTCCTTAAAAGATGTGTTTATTCAAGCACTTGATGCATCGGGGCTGCCTCCTTATTTGCTTGCACCAACGTCAGGTATTTTTATGTCAGCAGCAACCGCTTCGACAACAGCAGGAACGGCGGTCGCCAGTGGCGTATTTAGCGGCACACTGATTGGGCTTGGCGTATCTGCTCTTTCAGGCGCAGCCATGATTCATGCTGGAGCAACGGTGCTTGATCATATGCCGCACGGGAGCTTTTTCCATGCAACAGCAGGAAGTGTGCAAATGGACATCAAAGAACGGTTGAAATTAATGCCTTTTGAATCGTTAATTGGTTTGACTTTAACCGTTGTATCGACCATTATCTTTGGCATTTTCCAGCTGTTCGGCTGAGGACATGATGAGAAACGAGGGGTTTTTGGATGAAAATTGTGATCGCACCAGATTCATTTAAAGAAAGTTTATCTGCTTATGAGACGGCCTGTGCCATTGAGCGAGGGTTTCGTTCTATTTTGCCAACCGCAGAATATCTCAAACTTCCAATGGCAGATGGAGGAGAGGGTACGGTTCAATCGTTGGTTGATGCGACAGGTGGGCACATTGTCAATCAAGTGGTTACGGGTCCGCTTGGCGAACCTGTGGATGCCTTTTTTGGCATGTTGGGGGATGGTCAGACCGCTGTCATAGAGATGGCTGCAGCCTCTGGGTTACATCTGGTCCCGCCAGAAAAGCGGAATCCGTTATTCACGACGTCGAGAGGAACAGGAGAATTAATGCTTGCGGCACTGGATAAGGGAGCGAATCATGTAATCATTGGGCTTGGCGGAAGTGCAACGAATGATGGCGGCGCTGGGATGATGCAAGGATTAGGTGCAGCTTTTCTCGATACAACAGGACAAGACCTCATGCCGGGCGGCGGGTCACTGAATCAATTAGCTACTATTGATCTATCTGGACTTGATCCAAGACTGCAATTCGTCCGGCTGGAGGCAGCTTGTGATGTGGATAATCCTTTAACGGGAGAGAGAGGGGCGTCTGCCGTATTCGGACCTCAAAAGGGAGCAGATGAAGAAATGGTTCAAGTGTTAGACAAGAACTTAGCTCATTTTGCACAAGTAGCAGAAAAGGAGTTTAATGTATCTATTGCTGATGCAGCCGGTGCAGGAGCAGCAGGAGGACTTGGTGCGAGTTTATTAGGCTTTTTACAGGCTGATCTTCAAACAGGAATCGATATTGTACTGAAGGCCGTTCATTTTAATGACGTCATCGAGGAGGCAGACCTCGTCATTACTGGGGAAGGCCGAATCGATCGGCAGACCATCTATGGAAAAACGCCGATCGGTGTAGCCAAAGCAGCCAAACAGTATGGTCTCCCTGTAATTGGCATTGCAGGATCACTCTCAGAAGACAGTACAGTCGTACATGATCATGGAATTGATGCCCTTTTTAGTATCGTTCCAGGTGTCATCTCTCTTTCTGATGCGATGCATGATGCGGCTCTTCACGTAGAGAGAACTGCGCGGAATATTGCAGCTGTGATGACATTTGGAAGAGAGAAGTAAATGCTGAAAAATGTTTCCTTTTCTATCACGTTCATTTCTATAGAAATGTGGTAAAATAGTGATAAATGAAATAGAAATTTGGAGGAAATACAAATGTCTAATCTACCGAATTGTCCTTCGTGCAGTTCATCCTATACTTACGAGGACGGCAGTCTGCTTATCTGCCCTGAATGTGCGCATGAATGGTCACTAGAACAAGAACAAGCGGCAGAGGAGCAGCTTGTTGTGAAAGATGCGAATGGGAATCTGTTAAGTGATGGCGACACAGTCACTGTCATTAAAGATTTAAAAGTGAAAGGTTCTTCTTCGGTTTTAAAAATAGGGACGAAGGTCAAAGGCATTCGTTTAGTTGAAGGCGATCATAACATTGATTGTAAAATTCCTAGCTTTGGCGCTATGAAGCTAAAGTCAGAGTTTGTGAAAAAGGTATAACGACAGAAAAGAGCAAGATCTCATTCTTTTCAGTAATTAGAACTTGTCCATGAATAGCTAGCAACAGAAATTTTTTCGGTAAGGGTTTGTCTGCTTCATTTTCTTTTCTTAATTGCTTAGAAATAAATATATGGATGTTGCTATTGAACAAAAAACACCTAAATTGTTAAAGGAAACTAATCCCTTAATAAATTAGGTGTTTTATATTTCTTTTATTATGTCAAATCCACCTATAATATTTTAAGATAAACCCCTAAAATATTATAATAAAGAAGAAACCTCCCATAACGCTTCTATAATTTTAGTGATCTTTGCAGCAGGAACAAATGTAAGGATTAAATTACCAATATCTAGAATAGCTCCACCTAAGTCTGCCCATGAGAATTTACCATCAAATGATCTATAGATAATTTTAAGCTTTGTGGTTAAACTGTCTAATAGTCTACTTACATCCCCAACAATATTAAACTTCCTCTTAATTACTGAAACAATACTATTTGCTAGACCAGCTGCCCCAGTACCAGACACAAAAAAATTATAAAACATCTAAAACCCTCCTTGAAATATATTTGCAAATCTATTATATACAAAAGAAAAGCACGAAAAGGATAATATTTCCGAAAACCCTTTTAAAACTCCTGAAACGTCCTTATTTAATGATGTATAGTAAAATTTTCCGCATTAAAGTTTAAATTGACCTTAAAAATTTAAAAAAACATTGCTAATGTATGTAAGATGTATATATTATAAAAATAGGTAAAATTGTATATTTAAGTAAAGGAGTTATAAAATGAAAAATGTATGGGTTGCAGGATTTTTATCTCTTTTAATGCCAGGTATTGGTCATCTTTACCTAGGAAAGGTCTTAAAAGGGGTGGTGTTGATCATCTTAAATATTGTATTCATTACAATTATGTCAACTCTTATAGGGTTAATTGGCTTTCTTATAAATTGGATTTATGCCATTATAAATTCAGTTAGGATAGTGAGGGTCACCAACTATAAAAGTTAACATTTGGAGTGTGTGGAAAAATGGATATCAAAAGGTATATATCACTTTATTTTATTTTAAGTATTAGTATTATTTTTATTATTAATATTTTTATAGAGAATAATACGGAAGTCCGTGAAATACCAGAGTTGAGTTTTGTGGATGTATACTATATAACTATTAATAATATTCTTTTCACAATCTTCGCCGGTATTTTGTCTCTATTCGGATTATCATTTATTTTCATTTTTAAAATTATATTTTTAATTGGTGAAGGACCTTCAACAGCTGGTATTAATCCTATAATATATTATTTCTCTTCAATTTCTCATGGTTTAGTAGAGCTTTTTGTTGGTTGTTTACTTTTTTGTTTTTCAATACAGTTTCTGAAGTTAATTATTGACTATACAAAAGGATATTTGAAAATAGAAACTATAAAGTATTTTTTAATCAAAACAGTAAAATACACAATTCCATTTGTATGTATTGTTATTTTAATAGGAGCATTATTTGAAGTCTATATTTCTAATAAATTAATTAAGTTTATATTATCGATGGGGTGATAAAAATGGAATTTGGATATTTTAAAAAACCTGTTATGAAAAAAACGAGTAAATGTATACCTATTACTAATAAAGAAGGTGTCGAAATTGGGTTAATAAAAAGATTTTATAAAAATAAAGTTGAGAGAGTAATTGATCACATATTTGATGAGTTTTTTGTGAATGTAGAGGTAATGGATTCGAATTCTAATACTATTGTAAAAGCTATAGAAAATATATCCCTCAAATCAATGTATCGTTCAAATTGGGTTATAGAATGTAAGGATAAAGGAAGGTTTTTATTAGAAGATAGAACTAAAATGAAAACAAATCCAACGATGAATTTAATAATAAATGATACTACGTATTATCTAAAGAAAGATTTCGCAGATAGACGTGTTAGATTGGAAGACTCAGAGCAGACTATAGCTGTAATTACATACGATAAAATTATGCCACCTGCAACAGTTAGTATTGAAAAAAAACAGGGTGACTTATCTGTACATCTTATTGCATGCCTCTATTATATATTTATGTTAAGAGAGTAGGGTTAAGTGATGATTAAGGTTGTTGATAAAAAACTGATAATAAAAAAGAAAAGAGATATTCATTTTGTTCCACTTAAGCAAGTATTATATTTCGAAAAATTTAATCATAAAACATATATGCACCTAGAAAACAAGAATGAGATTTCATTAAATATGTCCTTAAAAGAATTACAAATTATCTTACCAAGTAATTTTAAAAGAACTCATAGATCGTTCCTTATTAATAAGGAATTATTAGAAGGATTAATATTTTTGAATGAAAAATCATATGAGGCAATTTTTCCGAATAATAAAACAGCTCTAGTTGTTAGAGATTGTCTGACTTTGGTAATGCCTTAAGGAGTGATGAATTATAATTGAGATAGAAAGAGTTGCAAAAAAAGTTAAATCAACTGAAATACTAAAAAATATATCTTTCAATTTAAAAAGCGGGGAGATAATGGGTTTATTAGGTCCAAATGGGGCTGGTAAAACCACTTTGATGAAGGCTATTTTAGGTCTAACCTCAATAAGTAAGGGAGATATTAGGTTTAAAGGTAATAGTATATTGAATAATCAAAATTTTTTTTTAAAAGAAGTAGGTGCCTTAATTGAGACCCCTAAATTTCACCCTGATTTATCTGGATATGAAAACTTATTGTATTACGATATATTAAATAATAAAAAGACTAATTTGCATGAACTACTGAACTCTCTTGGATTAAAAAATTATAAGTATCAAAAAGTAAAAAAATATTCTTTAGGTATGAATCAAAGACTAGGTATAGCTCAAGCAATTATGCATAAACCTCAAGTTTTAATTTTGGATGAACCTATGAATGCGCTCGATCCTTCAGGAATAATGTTCTTAAAAAACTATATAAAAAAACTGGTTGAAAATAAGGGTTCAGTTATTATATCAAGTCATCTGATCTCTGAAATTGAATCGATGTGTGACAAAGTACTTGTAATCGATAAAGGGGTTGTAAAAAGTAGAATAACTATAAATGAGGATTTTTCTCAATCGGGGGTTTTTTCTATTCAAGTTGAAGAACAGAATTTAGCTGAAGCCTATGATTTATTAAAAGTTTTTATTGAAAAAGATTTAATTAAAAAGAACCAGTCGAATATAGAATTTAGCTGCTCTAAAGATAGAATACCTGAGTTAATGTACATGTTATTGGAAAAGAGCATCCCAATTTATGAAGTAAGAAAGTTAAGAACACCTTTAGAAGAATTATATTTTAAAAGTATAGCGGGAAGCTAAATATGAATTCGATCATAAAGGCGGAATTTTACAAACAATATAAAAGTAAATATAACTTTTTTTTTCTTATCTTTATAATACTTTGTATAGCAGTTAGTGGGGTAGAACTCTTTATTCATTCTTCATCAGATTGGAAAAAAGATCTAAAAGAAAATATAGATAGCGATGAAAGACTCCTCAGTACTATAGATAATAAAGATTCTATTTATTATTTTGAGATTGATAAAAAGGTAAAATTGAATAATTATGCTTTAAAAAACAATATTCCACCGTTTGAAGAACATAACTTCTTAGGCTTTATAATGAAAAACATCAATATGTGCCTTATGATAGGAGCGTATTCTGTTTATTTTTCAAGTAATTCTATTTCAAAAGAATATCAATTAGGAACTTTTGAATTCCTTTTTATTAGGCCGTATAATAAAAAGAAAATACTTATTGGGAAATTTATGTTTATTTTAATTTATACATTGTTTCTCTTCTGCTTTTTATTTTTATTTTCCACATTGATAGGTTTAGTAATACATGGTTTTGATTTTAATAATCTGAAATTTACAGATTTTGAAAATGACAAAATCATTGAGAAGAATGGTTTAACAGTTGTGACATATACATATATTATGTATTATCTGAGTTCTATTTCCTATGCGAGTTTGGCTTTTATGCTATCTAATATCTTTAAAACAGGTGGCATACCGTTCAGTATTACTATGTTAAGTATGCTGTTTGGACAAAATTTGATACATTCATTACCGGTTTGGATATATGAATTATCTTTATTTTCAAATGCAAGTAGTTTAACTCGTTCAACTACTTTAGGGGAATCCGTTAATTCCATCGTAATTTTAATTTTATACATCATAGTATTTTTATTGATATCTATCTATTTTTTTGAAAAGAATAAGGATTCAATAAAGAATTAGATAATTAGTTTTCTAAGAATGATCACCTTAACCCTACCTTAAAAAAGGCAGAGGATTCTCTAAATTTTGGCTAATTCCCTTCACAATTTTTGGGCATTGCTGTACCATATGGAAGTATTCTTCTATTTTTGACGGATCATGGTGTTTATCAGGAAATAGATGATAGATGATACTTAGACAAAGAAGGAGAGGTAACGTGACGAACGTTTTAGAACTGCATAATGTATCTAGGCATATTCGCGGGAAAAAGATTGTTCAAGACTTGAGCTTTTCTGTCCAAGCGGGAGAAGTCTTTGGCTTCTTAGGACCGAATGGCGCGGGGAAAACAACAACCATTCGCATGATGGTCGGTCTTTCTCCGATTACATCTGGTGACATTCAGATTAATGGACATAGTATTCAAACCTCATATCAGCATGCCATCCAAGATGTCGGTGCGATTATTGAAAATCCAGAAATGTATAATCATTTAACGGCAAGGCAAAACCTTGTTCATTTTGCCAGAATGAATGGAAAAGTGGATGAAGGTCGAATTGATGAACTGCTAGAACTAGTTAGTTTGCAGCATGTGAAACATAAGCGTGTCGGTACGTTTTCATTAGGAATGAAGCAGCGTTTGGGTATTGCTCAGGCATTGATACATAAACCGAAACTGCTAATCTTAGATGAGCCGACCAATGGACTAGATCCAGAGGGAATTCGAATGATACGAGATTACTTGAGAAGGCTGGCAAAGGAAGAAGGTCTTGCTGTCATCGTTTCTAGTCATCTCATGTCAGAAATGGAATTGATGTGTGATCGTTTCGCCATTATCCAAAAAGGAAAGCTGATTGCGATTGAGGATCAGCGTGCGGAGACGAAGCAGGATGATTTGGTCAATTATCGAATGAAAGTAGCATCAAGTGAGCTAGAAGAAGCTCAAAAGCTCATTGAGGCATGCGAGGAAGGCATCACGGTTAGAGAAGAGGAGCAGTACTTATTCTTCTCCATCCTAGAAGAGAAAATGCCGGAATTGATTCGTCATTTGAGCGGTGCGTCTATTCATTTGTACGAAATCAAAATAGAAAAACAAACCTTAGAAGATAAGTTCTTAAGCTTAACAGGTAAAAAGGAGGCAGACGTATGATTCGCCTCATTCAAAACGAGTGGATGAAAATCAGTTATCGTGTTGGTACTTGGATTATGGTTGGGCTTCTTGTGTTAGGCATGATTGCGACGTTGATCTTTGCAGTTAAGACAAATGACGATGAACAAACGTCAAGTGATTGGAAATCCGAGCTGCGAATGATCAATAAAGAAAAGAAGCAAGAATTGAAAGAGAATGATTTAGCATTTTATAAGAGATCCCTTGAAAATGATATAGCGATCAATGAGTATCGAATCAAACATGATTTGCCTCCAGCCGATCAATTCGGTAAAAATGCATGGACTTATGTGAAGATCAATGCTGATTTGCTTCAGCTGGTCGGTGTATTTGTGATTATTATTGCAGCCACGATTGTCTCGGCTGAATATAAGCATGGTACAATTAAATTATTATTGATTCGTCCGCCATCCAGGTTGAAGGTTCTTTTATCTAAATACTTTACCGTTCAACTATATTCACTTTTCCTGATCGCTGTCCTGTTTATCTTATCCTTTATCTTAGGTGCGATATTCTTTGGACTAAACAATGATTATGTGTATTTGGCTTATCAAAATGGTGAAGTCATTGAACGGTCTCAGTTTGCAAATATGGTCTCTTATTATTTGGCGCATTGTGCTATGTTTGTTGTATTAGGGACACTTTCTTTTGCCATCTCAACGGTGTTTAGAAGCGAGGCCATTTCCATTGCGATTAGTGTATTAGCCTATATTGTGGGAGCATCCATCACAGGCATTTTGATGTTCTTCTTTGATTGGGCGAAATACTTATTGTTTGCCAACGATCCTGCACAATATTTCGCAGACACACCTACTTTTATCGAAGACATGTCCCTAGGATTCTCATTAACGGTCCTAGTCATTTATTGGGCCATCTTCTTGGTGGTTGCTTTAATCGTCTTCCAAAAGCGAGAAGTAAAAACAGGTTAATTTAACTTTTTAGGAGGTTTCTATAATGATTAAGCGTAAAGGTGAAAAAATTATGGGGATTATCAGTATTGTCCTCAACGTAATTGGTGTTGGTTTTGGGGCGTTGATGCTCTCTGTAGACCCAGCAGTTTATGAAGAAATGAATGAAGTGTTAAAAGAGGAAGGCAGTGCATTGCCAGTTGAAACACTTGAGGCTTCGGTTCATGCCTTTGGTGTTCAGTTTATGGTTGTTTCCGCAATTGCGGCTGTCTTAACACTTGTTGGTGTGATTGTCTTGAAAACAGACCGACGTGCCGTGCTTTCTGGTATTCTTTTCTTGGTTTCGGCTGTGACTCTTTTAATTGGAACCGTTGGTCTTGCCTTCGTTCCGATGATCTTGTTGCTTATCGTTGGGTTGATGTCACTGATTAAAAAACCGAAAACAGAAGTGCACACAAGTGAATATCCTTCATAAATCAAAGAAAAAGACATGCGCCCATATGCGCATGTCTTTCTTTTTTATATGATGCCAATCAGCTTGGCGACGATGAGTAAAACGATACTGAATCCCCACATCCAAAAGAAGGAATAGCGGATATGTTTCCCCATGTCGACTCCTGCAAGACCTATGGCAAGCCAAACAGCAGGAGCAAGTGGACTGACAAAGGTTCCGATGATATTTCCAATCATCATGGCATATGCTGCTGAAGTGCCTGACACGCCAACCTCAGATGTAATCGATTCGACAATTGGCAGAAGTGCATAATAATAGGCATCTGTACTTGTCAGCATATCAAGCGGTACCCCAAACATCCCCACAATGATATGTAAAAATGGAAGCAGGAAAGCAGGTAGAATTTGAACGCTGTCAACAGCTATTGCTTTGAGCATTCCCGTCCCTTCTAGTATTCCTAGAAATGAACCTGCAGAGAAGATGACAGCAGCCATCATCAGCGCACTAGGTGCATGAGCCTTGATTCTTTCCATTTGTACATTCACAATCGGATAGTTAATCAACAGCGCAAGAGAAAGTCCAATCATAAACATATAACTGGCTGGAATCACACTCAGCACAAGAAGGACAACAACAGCCAAAAACAGGATGAAATTCACCCAGATGAGGTGATAACGTTTTAAAGAGGCGTCGCCTGTTTCGCTGATAGATTGAATAGCCTGGTCCCAATCAGCGCCTTCTAGTTGGACAGCGGCTACTTCGTTTGCAGCAATTTTCACCCTAATACGTTTCTCTTCTCTTTTCCCTAAGATGAACGCCATCCCCAACACGAGAACGACTCCGATGAGCTGAATTGGTATGAGCGGGACCCATAGCTCTGATGGATCGATATTCAAGACACTTGCTGCTCGTCCGGTCGGTCCAGCCCATGGCACCATGTTGGTTAAGCCGGCACTCGTCCCGATTAATAACAGCAGTAAGTAAGGACTCATATGTAATTTTTTATAAAGCGGAAGCAGTGCAGGTACAGTTAATAAAAAGGTCGTAGCTCCTGCTCCATCTAAGTGTGCGATGACCCCAATCAAAGCAGTTCCCATCGCAACCGTGACAACATTTCCTTTTGTCAGCTTAATTAAAGCTTTAATTACAGGTTCAAAGAACCCTGTATCTTGTAAAATGCCAAAAAATAAAATGGCGAAGATAAACATGGTCGCCACTGGCAATACTTTGATAATCCCTTCTTCAAAAAAGGTTTGAATGTCATTGATACCAAATCCCGCAATGAGCGCCCCTATCAAAGGTACCATGACCATGGCGACAATTGGACTTGCTTTCCCCCAAATCAGCAATACAACAATCGTTAAAATAATCAACAATCCAACAAACGTTAACATAAGCCCCTCCCCCTACAATAAACCGTTGACATTTATTTGCTCTTTTTAACACAATACAGTCCCACAGCTGCATTGAAAAAAAGAGTATCAAAAATATGAGTGTTAGGCAACCGCTTTCATACCTATACAATGGCAAAAAAGGATGGCGAATCCAGTCAGGGCGCTGTGTCAAACATGTCAAAAAATTTAGATAAAAAATAACACTTCGAGTGCATATCTACAATTAAAAAAATATATAGGTATTTAGAATTATTAAAATCAAAAAGCGTCCAATGAATGGACGCATCTTTCAATCTATTTTTTCAAGATGATGTATTCGTAAGGATCAAGTTGAAACTGTTCGGGCACATGCTGTCCAGTCAGCATATTTTCATAGCCTTCCATTGAATCTAGTGAGATGCCCTGCTGCTGTTCTGTAAAATTCATCATAAACACAAAGTCCTGAGTGCCATCTGTTCTCTTTTGTACACTGACTCCCTCTGGGATCGCAGAAGATAGGACAGGCTGTATGCCTGTGCCTGCGATGAGATCCTCGTAAAACTCATCATAAAAAGCCTGCTCATTTTCGGAAGCCATATAGTACGCTTTCCCATTTCCAAATGGACGGACAGTAAGCGCTGGCTGTCCTTCATAGCAGCCATTCTCAAAATGCCCTAACACAGAGGCCGTTTCAGGATGAATGGATTCGCAATATTGGCCGACATGGTAGGTGCGTCCATTCCCTGTGGTCATTAAGACGTGTTCATCTGGCATCAATGTGTTGATTTCTTCTGCCCAAATGCCAAGTACATGGCGGAGAGGGCCCGGGAAACCGCCGAGGAAACAGAGATCGTTTTCGTCAACCATACCGCTCCAGTATGTCGCGACAAAAATGCCGCCCTCTTTGACAAAGGCTTCAATCTTTTCTGCTACACCTGGTTTGATCATGTAGAGCATTGGCCCAACCAGCACCCGGTAGGATGAGAAATCCTTTTCCATTCCGACAATGTCAACAGGGATGCCCTTTTTCCAGAAGCTGCGATAGTGAGTTTGACAAGCCTCCACATAGCGTTTGTTTGCATTATTTAAGGCTTGAGCATCATCAATCGCCCAGTGATTTTCCCAATCGTATATGATCGCGACCTCAGGTTGAACGGATGTGCCCGCAATCGCCTGCAGCTGCTCTAGTTGTTTCCCTAGATCAGCCACCTCTTGAAACACACGCGTATGTTCATGCCCTGAATGGTCAACAACTGCACCGTGGAATTTCTCAGAGGCGCCTCGTCCTTGTCTCCACTGGAAATACAGCACGGAGTCTGATCCGTGGGCGATCGCCTGCATGGCAGAGAGGTGTGCCATTCCTTTATGTTTGACTTTATTCACATCATGCCAGTTCACGAGGCTCGGTGTGCTTTCCATCACGAGAAACGGCTGTCCGTCCTTTAATGAACGATACAAATCGTGAACGAAGGCGACGTTTGACGCTAATTCGGCAGTTGTTTCTCTGCCGCTATGCCATGCAGGGTAACTATCCCATGAGATCACGTCGACTTCTTTTGCAAATTGATGATAATCGAGCCCAAGGAATGGACGCATATGCGGATAGTCGCCCATAAAGTTGGTGGTCACTGGGATATGAGGCGTCAATTCTCGCAGCGGCTCAATCTCATTTTGATAAAAATTGATTGTTTGAGCTGTGACAAAGCGCTTCCAATCTAGGTTCATGCCGTGAATCATGTGCTCCCCATGCGGTGCAGGTGACTCAATTTGTGCCCAATCACTATAGGTGTGGCTCCAAAATCCCGTCCACCATGCTTGATTCAATGCATCAAGGTCATGGTTGTATTTGTCTTTCAGGTAATGTCGGAATGCCTCCTGGCAAAGATCGCAATGGCATTCGCCGCCGTACTCATTCGAAATGTGCCACATGATCAGTGCTGGATGATCCTTGTAGCGTTCAGCAAGCAACCGGTTGAGTGTATTTGTTTTTTCTCGATAAACCGGTGAGGTGAAGCAATGATTATGCCGAAGCCCGTGTAAGTTACGCTGGCGGTTCGCTTCGACGCGTAATACTTCTGGATATGTTTGTGAGAGCCAAGCAGGCCTTGCCCCGCTTGGCGTTGCGAGAATGGCGTGAGCCCCCTGCGCTGTCAAGCGGTCCATGATGTCATCCAGCCATGCAAAATCATATTGACCTTCTTCTGGCTCTAGCTTACTCCATGAAAAAATGTTGATGGAGAATGTTTGACAGTGTGCAAGCTTCATTAATCGAAAATCTTCGTCAATGATCTCTGGCATATGGAGCCATTGATCTGGATTATAATCACCACCATGCAAAAAGCCTTTCACATTTGGGTGAACGAGCGGGTAACGCTTTCCCATTTTGTCACGTCCTATCCTTTTAATTACGGTGTCATTTGTTTAAATACATCGAGAGAAGGCAGTGCTTTTCCGTTGAAATCAAACATGGCTTGATTTTCCCAAGCATTTCCGACCGTACCGGTTGTTTGGATATAAGCCAGCCCGTATTGACTAGACCACGGCGCGCCTTTCGCTGGAATCCAAAGCGGCTCCCAATAAAAGAACCCTTTCCCGCGATTGTTTTTCACTTGTGAAATTCTTTCTGATACATCTCGTATAAAAGATGCCTGCCCTTGCGGTGAAGCTGGATAACCAGCTGTTTTGACGGAGTCTTGATTAAATGAGTTTTCTAAGTTGTCACCATTTGCTGTTGTAAACCCATAGGCGGTTTCCACCACAATGACGTCTTTGTTATAGCGCGCACTAATATCATTCATATTGGAGGAAAGGCCGCTGAATCCACCATCCCAATAAGGATAATAAGACAAACCGATCGTATCGAATGTGACGCCTCGTTTTGTGATTTCATCAAACCACCAGCGAGATGCGCCATTGTCCCCTCCATGTGCAAGATGAAGCATGACTTTCATGTTCGAATCGACAGAGCGAACAGCATTTGTGCCAGCCTTTAGCAAAGCAGCGAGCCGGTCAAATTCACCGCCGCCTTCACCCCAGCTTTTGCCGTTTGGCCACAGCATACCTGAGTTTAATTCATTCCCGACCTGTACCATATTCGGCAGAGCATTTTGCGCCCTCATCGCTTTTAGCACATCACTTGTGTAAGTGCCGACAGCCTTTTCTAAATCGCTTTGTGAGAGGGACGCCCAAGCCTTCGGTTTGAACTGTTTACCAGGATCGGTCCAGAAATCACTGTAGTGAAAATCCAGCAGCACTTTCATGTTTTGTGCTTTTGCTCGTTTCGATAGAGCGATGGCTGTGTTTAAATCATTTGTCCCGCCGTTATAGGCACGGCCTTGATTGTCGTATGGATGGTTCCACAGTCTGATGCGCACATAGTTGACGCCTTTGTCCTTTAATAGTTTAAGGGGATCAACCTGTTGTCCGTTCTGGTCGTAGTATCTGCCGCCGCTTCTCTCGACTTCTGCAAGCATCGAAATATCGGCCCCTTTGATGAAGTCCCCTTGCAGGCCATTAATCGGCTGAACAGAAACCGTATCTGCTTTTGCTTCAGGCAGAATACCTAACCCCATGAGAAAGAAAACGACAACAGTGACGAGCATCCATTTTTTCATCAAATCTCTCCTTATCCTTTTGTCCCGCCTTGTGTGAGGCCGGATACAAATTGTTTTTGTAAAACAAGAAACAATAAAGCGACAGGAATTGCAATCAGTAAAGCCCCGGCTGCAAAGGTTGTGTAGCTGGCACCCATTTTGTCTGAAACGAGATTGTACAGACCGATTGGGAGCGTATACATTTCGGGTGATCGGACAATGACACTGGAGATGATGAAATCACCCAGTGGTCCTGTAAATGAGTTGATGGCGACAACGGCTAAAATTGGCTTGGCGAGCGGCATAATAATTTGGATGAAAATCCGGAAATGCCCTGCACCGTCCATTCTGGCTGATTCATCGAGATCCTTCGGAATCGCATCAAGATAGCCTTTCGTTAAATACGTATTCATCGGAATTTGTCCGCCTGCATAAATCAAAATCAGTGCAAGGTGGCTGTTAATCAGTCCAAGCATTTGAGCCAGAACAAAAATCGCAATCAGCGCTGAAAATTGGGGAATCATTTGCAGCAGCAAAAAGAGCATCAGCCCATTTTTCCGTCCTTTGAAACGGAATCTGGAAAAGGCATAGCCTGTAAAGCTGACAAGAATCAGCGTTAAGATCATGGTGGCGATGCTGATCTTCATTGAGTTCCAATACCAATTTGCATAAAGTGCCCCTTGACCAAAGAACAGCTCGGTGAAGTGGCTGAACGTTGGGTTCTTCGGAAACATGCTTGTGCTCATGAGGCTGTTCCCAGGATTAAAGGAAGCACCGATCGTCCAAAGCAGTGGATATAGAATACAAGCGGAGGCAATGAAAAGGATAAAATAAGTGATACTCAGGCGAATGAGTTTTTGTTGTTTTGATCCCATATCACATCATGTCCTCCTCTTTGAATGAATTCGTTCTCTTAAACTGCCAGAGTGCAATGGCAATGACAAAGATCGAAAGTAAGATCGTCACAGCGGCAGCCAGTGCGTATTGAGAGGACTGCATCGTTAGCTTATAAATCCAAGAAACCAATATGTCCGTACCTCCAGCTGTTGACCCAGCAACAGGCGGTCCTCCGCCATTAAATAAGTAGATGATATTAAAGTTGTTAAAGTTAAAGGTATATTGCGTGATTAATATAGGTGCAATTGAATAGAGGACAAGCGGTAATGTGATGGACCGGAATTTCTGAAAGAAGTTTGCTCCATCAATGGTCGCTGCCTCGTATAAATCTTCAGGAATGGCCTGCAAAACACCGGTTGTCATAATGAAAACAAAAGGAAATCCAAGCCAAGTCTGCATCGCAATGAGGGCAATTTTGCTCCAAAATGGATCTGTCAGCCACGGCTTTGGATCAATCCCAATCGATGCAAAAAGCGTATTGTTGATGGCACCAAACGTGTCGTTGAACAGTCCGGCAAACACCAAAATGGTCACAAACCCCGGAACAGCCCAAGGCAGAATCAAAATCGTTCTAAAAAACCGTTTCCCTTTTAAATCCTTCTGATTGAGCAGGACAGCTAGAAAGATGCCGACAGCACATTGAAGGGTCGAAGCAGCCAATGTCCATACAACGGTCCAGCCAAGTACATCAATGAATGTGTCTCTCCAAATATCGATCGAAAAGATATTTTGAAAGTTTTTGACCCCTACCCAATCAATGAGATTGGCAGGTGGCGAGTGGTATAAATCGTAGTTCGTAAAGGCAATCGCAAAGCTGAACATGATAGGAAAGACAACAGAAAATAGAAGTAAAAAGAAAGCAGGAGTGCTCATTAAGTAAGGAAAGCCTTGATCGATGAGCTGATGATATTGAGCTCGGATGGAATGAAGCGGAACCCCTTGATCACGTTTCTTTCCGTTCATAAATGCATCACGCATCATGAGCACGTAAAATCCGATACCAAATCCAGCTGTTAAAAGCGCAATAATCCCCTTTGCTAAAAGGAAGACAGAGTTGTCACGAGGCAGCATCGTACCAAGTGTGAACAATCCCCAAAAGCCAATATTGAATAAATCATAAAATACAATCAGAAAAGAGACGCCGAACAGGAAAAGGAGTGCCCCTTTGCCATACTGTTTGTTGTATATTTGCCCCATCCCGGGTATAAGAGAGAACATTAGCGCCCGTCTCCGGTGTGTCTTTGGTTCCACTGTGTGTGTGCGGTCTAGTTCAAGGTTACCCGTCACGTCTAACACCTACTTCGTATGAAATTAGATGAAACAACGGGCAGCTTGATAGACGCAAGGCTACCCGTGTTCGATGTTTATTTTGAGTGATTCGCTTTGATTTGAGAGTCGATTTGTTTGACCGCATCATCAAATGCCTTTTTCACATCTGTACGGCCGGTCGCAATCAGCCTTAATGCGCTGTCAATCGGCTTCCACACCTCTGCCATTTCTGGATTGTTCGGTGTCAGCGTGGCATATTTCGTTTGTTTTGAAACAGCATTCGCATTTGCGTTTTCAGTAATGATTGGATCTTTCATCAGCTTTTTCACTGGTGGAATTTCCTCTGTTACTTCAAAGCGCTTCTTCGAATTTTTTTCGTTCGTGATAAACTCAACAAATTTCTCAGCAAGTTCTTTATTTTTAGAATAAGAGGAGACGTTGTAGCTCTTCACACCTAAGAAAGAGCTCATATGTTTTCCATTAGGGAGTGTTGGCAGTTCGGTCACGCCATAGTCAATACCAGCTTCTTTATATGGACCAAATGACCACGGACCAGAAATAAGAGCCGCTGCTTTTTTCTCTGTGAATAAGGAGTTGAGGACGTTGATACCTTGTTCACCAATGATGCCTTTAGGGAAAAGCCCTTCGCTAAAGAATTTCTGAATGTACTCTCCGCCTTCGATGGCGCCATCGTTATTCAGACCGATATCATTGACATCATAAGAGCCATCGCTTTTCTGTTTGAAAATATAGCCCCCTGATCCGCCTAACACACTTTGTGCGTAGTAAATTTCATCCCATTTCGCGACAAAACCGTATTTTCCGTCCTTTGTCAGCTTTTTCGAAAGAGCATACCAGCCATCAAGTGTTGTTGGTTCCTTTTTGACAAGGTCTTTGTTGTAAAAAAGCACAGTGGTTTCAACGGATTTTGGCAGACCATACAACTTGCCATCTATCGTTTGTGATTGAATCGATTCGTCTGTGAAGGAGTCGATCACTTTTTGCTCGGGCTTGATTTCCTGTAATAGCCCTTCAGTAACAGCTGAACCAATTTGATCGTGAGGCATCGTGATGACGTCTGGACCTGTTCCCGCTGCTCCATCAAGGCGGAGAGCTTCGATTTGGTCGGCATA
Organism: Bacillus pumilus; assembly: GCF_024498355.1. GTDB lineage: Bacteria > Bacillota > Bacilli > Bacillales > Bacillaceae > Bacillus > Bacillus pumilus_P. The sequence continues at coordinate 3,511,832 of NZ_CP101833.1, read as the reverse complement.
TGCTTTTTCGACAACTTTGATTTTCACATCATGTTGTTTTTCGAATTCTTTTACAGCGTCTTGAATCCCGTCAGCCTTTTTGACATCCTCCCACACTAGCAAGGTCTTTGTACCTGTAGATGCTGGCTGACTCCCGCTTGAATTGTCATCTCCCGGTCCGCATGCTGAAAGCAGAAGCACAGCAGTCCCAACGACTGCTGATAATGTCGCCCATTTTCTCTTTTTCATTGGTAATCCCCTCTCGTTCTTTTTTCACAGATGATAAGAAAACGCTTTCTTAATGTGAGAATATCAACTTAAGTAAAAAAAGTAAACACATTTTATTAAATTTATTAAGTAAAATATTTTACTGATTTAGAGAGAAAAGAAGCCCTCCACATTGGGCGGGGCTTCTAGCTGTTTATATGGTGCTTTTCCGAAAGACAGGTTCTGAGGCAATCAGCACGGTTTTAGGTAATGTTCTGCCGTCAACAAGTCTTTCTAAAAGTAAATCGACCGCTGTCTCACAAAGTAAAGAGGTATGGATATGATAGGTTGTGAGCGGTGGTGAGACATATTGAGAGACGTGGATATCGTTGATACTAAAGACGCTGACGCGATTCGGCAGGGGAAATCCGCGCTCATTTAATGCTTGTAAACAGCCAATGGCAAGGGGATCACTTGCGACACAAAAGGCGGTGGGCAGATCATCACCGAGCTCGTCGATCGCCTTCATCATGAGCGAATAGCCCTCATCTACAGAGAAATGGTGACCGATATAGACCAATCGCTCATCCAGCTCATTGTTTGCCGACATGTACTCGCGGAAGGTCGTTTCACGAATATCTGGAATGCGCATATTTGTATTGAGATCAAGGTCTGTCCCGCCAATGAAACCAATGGATGTGTGCTCTTTTTCAATAAAAGAATCGACGATCTTTTCAACAATTCGTTTCAGGTTTGGTTTTACAGAATCAAAGCGGTCTTCATCTGGAGACGTATCAATAAAGACGATGTGATGTGTAATCGCATATAATTGGTCAAGCTCTGACTTTTTAAATCGGCCGATAGCAATGATCCCCTCTGTAGAAGGATCAATGGAGTGTAGACCATCAGTTGGATTGTAAGCGGTGACATTTAAACTCCGGGTATTAGTGAGTTCCTCAATGCCTAGACGAATGGATTTAAAATAAATATCTTCAAGCTCTTCCTTTTCGGTCATCCAATAGAGAAAGGCGATTTTTTTTAAGGAATGTTTGAATGTCTTTTTTTGATAGGATAAAGCCTCCGCGGCGGCGTATACTTTCTCGCGTGTTTGATCCGTGACAGAAAGGTTGGGATCTTGGTTCAGTACGCGAGACACAGTCGCAATCGATAATCCAGCTTTTTCAGCAATATCTTTTATTTTTGCTGCCAAATCAGCACCTCCTATAGAAAATATCTCCTCTCAGTATAGAGTCTTTAAAAAAATTAGTAAATATTTTTATTAAATTGTTTTCGTTTAGGTGGTTCTTTACGAGCTGGAAAGGAATTAGTAAGATATATGTAATGAAGGTGTTGGATTAAGATTTCTGATAGGAGAGGGACAGATGTATTATGATGCACTGAAGACATTTGTGACAGTCGTGGAGGAGAAAAACTTCACAAAAGCAGCCCAGAAGCTGCGGATTTCTCAGCCGAGTGTCAGTCTTCATATTAAGAACTTGGAGCAGGAATTCCAGACCGTTCTGCTCAATCGTTCGCCAAAGCAATTAACCGTTACACCAACTGGGGATATGCTCTATCATCGTTCAAAACAAATCATTCGTTTATATGAACAGGCGAAGCAGGATATTTATGAGCATCATCATCTGGCAAGAGGGAAGCTGACGATTGGAGCGAGCTTCACGATTGGCGAGTACGTGCTGCCGCAAATATTGGCGGAGTTTCATCAGCTGTATCCGCATGTTGATATTGAGGTGGTCATTGATAATACAGAGGCAGTCGCAAGACATGTCCGTTTGTTCCATGTCGATATCGGTCTCATTGAAGGACAGACAAATGATAAAGAACTCTCTGTGGAAACCTTTCTAGAGGATGAACTCTACATCGTTGCCCCATTAGACCATCCGTTTGCAAAGAAAAAGGATGTCACAATTGATCAATTGCAAAACGAAACCTGGATCACAAGAGAAGAGGGATCAGGTACAGGGGAATACTTACAGCACGTCCTGAAATCAAATGGACTGAAAGCGCGGACCTTTGTGACATTTAGCAGCAACCAAGCCATTAAAGAGGCTGTCATTCACGGGATGGGGCTGTCTGTTTTATCTAAATATGTACTCCAGCGAGGCAGCATTGGCGGGGAATTGGCTGTCATTTCTGTGAGGGGAATGGACTTTAAACGGAAATTTTCCTATGTCGAATCACCGATGACAGGCGGGAATAAAAATAAGGAATTGCTTGTTGAGTTGTTGAGGAAAGAGAGAAAAGACGCTTCTCCGCAGTAGGAGAAGCGTCTTTTTTATAATCCTTTGATGTTTATTTCATCGACTGGAAGGAAGATTTCACCTGTATCTGTGTACTTAATGGTGACTTGATCCCCTTCTTTTAAGTAAATAATAAGAGGCTCTTTTTCAGATGACATGGTGTAGTTTTTCCCATCGTCTAGTAGGAAGGTGACGGTTGTGTAATCACCGGTCTTTTCTTTATACACACGTTTGACCTTGCCTACGGCATCTTTCTTTTCTTGCTTAGATGAGCTGTTGACCGTGCCGCCGCCCTTTTGAAGAGCTGTTTTATAAGCTCTCAGTGCTTCGTTTGGTGTTGAAGCGTACGCAGAGATTTCAGGGTTGGCCGCAGAGACAATAAAGTAGTTTTGCAGGAACCCATTTGAATCGAGAACAGGTGTGAGCCAGCTGGCTTCTCCATAGAAATTATAAAGAATCGGCATGCTCCCTTTCCATTTCTTCTCGATGAATCGTTTCTCAATAATTTGCAAAGCTCCTTGAGAATCCATGTAGGACTCTTCAAGATTCCCGGTGTAATACGTGGCCTTTCCTGTTCGGGCATTTGTCAGGGCATACCCGAGCATGGAATCAACGCCCTCTTTCGGACTTGTGAAATCGGTGAAGTAATACATCTCTCCTTTTGAATCAAACACTGGACTCACATTGGCTTCTGTCCCCTCGTCTGAAGGCAGCTTCACATCCGATTTTCCAAACATACTGTTCCAGAAACCGTGAACATAGTTTCCGAAATAACTGTTTTGTAGACTAATCGCCTCTGGTGAAACAGCACCATCGATAAAGGCAGGTACTTGATCTAAGGAGTATTTCTTCGTTGCGCCAGTTTTGGCATCAACAACGACCACGCCTGACGCTTTAAAGCCGTTTCTGGCAGAGATGAAATCGCCATACGTTTGAATGTAATAAGGCTTGCCATCATCATTGATTTCCAGCTGAGTGTCTCCATAGAAAATCAAATCTGGATACTGGAGACGGATATGCCGCTCAATTTCTTTGTTGAAATAGGAGGAAGGTGTATAAACCATCTCTGTTTTCACAAACTTTGGATTAGCAGATGAGTCGGTCGCACTTAATGTAAAGTAACCTGGCGTACTGCCTGAACGAATCCATTTAAAGAAATCCGAGAATTCCACTGGCGCGATGTACACATACTCACCATTGACCTTCTGAATTTGCAAGCTGCCAAGCTCGTAGTAGCTTGTGTTTGGAACCTGTCCGAACGATTTCTTCATTTTATTGCGAGCAAATTGAGGCGGTACACTCGCAGGTGTTTCTGTCTCATCAAACGCTTTGATTTCCACTTTTTGCTCCATTTTGGAGACATCGAATTTCTCATTCGCATTGAATAGAAAAGCTGTCGCCATATAAACACCAAGTAGCAAAAGAATAAGGAACAACACGCCTTTGATCTTCCGCTCCAATCCGACTGACAAAAAGGCGCCTGCTGCTGTTACAACAAGTCCAATCAGCCATAGGGATGAAGGGTTACGGTCTAAATTGGTCATGTAATAGAAAACAAAAATACCGATCATGAACAGCAAAGCAAGGCCTGCAATCCACATAAGAGGAACCTGCTGTTCTGTTCCTTTCTTTCTAATAATCAACCTGAGCGGTGTGAGCAAAAGGGTCAATACAAGACCGATCACAACCGAAAATAACAAAATATATCCCACAAACAAATCTCCTTTCAAACAATCACTCTTTTAGTATATACGAGTGAGGCGGGGAAAAGATTCATCGGACTGAGAGGTTCTTCTAAATGCCAATCGAGTTGATGGCGGATTGAACATCTTCTTTCAGTTCGAAAAACGTGAGTCTTTGTTCGATTTTTTCTATTAATGCGTCAATGGCTTGACCTGACATATGCGTGTGAATTTGCTTTTTATGTTTATAGACTTTGATCAGAAGTTCATCAATCAGATCTAAAATTTCTCCCGCTTCTTTGCGGTCTTCTGCAAATTCATGTTGAAGCTGATGCCGGATGGCTCTGATTAGTGCTGTTTTCTGTTCTTCTTTGATCTTTGCTTTTAAAGCAGCCAGCTCTGCTGATGTCATATCTTCTGTATGAAAGTTTGTTTGAGAAAAGACGGAGCTTGATGTATGCGTATCTGTCATTCGTTGCAAAAAACGATCTGCATCTGTTGGTTGTTTCTTTGAAAATTCCATTCTTCGTTCTCCTTAAGAAATTCCCATATTCTTTGCCAGGGCTGTATCTGCATCATGGTATTCTTTCCCTAGCTGGCTCATATCATCTGATATTGAGTCCAGCCACCTTTTTATATTCATCGCGCTATCAACCGCCGTATCATACTTTTTGACTGAATAGAACTCGTTCTCAAGTCCCTCCGTTTTTAAGTGACGAATCACATCATCCACATCTGAAGCCGTCAGCTGATCATACGAACCAAAGCCAACAATCTGTTTGTATCTCGAGCGTACCCGTTCCACAGATTGATCCACTTTGTCATCGAGTTTCTCGATTTTGCGAATGATTTGCTGCATATTGTGCTCGGTAAGTGATGAGAATTGACGACCCGTGTTCATGAGAACATGCGACTTGATTAAAATCGCCACCACACTTTGCGGGTGAACATTCGACTGACTCAATTGATGTAACATGGCGGCAGAGAGAGAAGGGTTTTTTCTCAACATATCATCAATGGTTTCAACGGAGCCATCTGATGAAAATGCATACCGATCTAAGCCATGGCTGCCAGCGAGGGCTTCAAGAAACAAATTTGCATCCAGTGAAGGATTAACGCTCATTGCCCGATTGAGGAGATCTTTCATGATTTGGACGGCTTTAGAGGAGTCCTCGGAGTAATCGACGCCTTCAGGTAAAGCGGCATCATACATCACTTTCACTTGACCGATTTCTGTCGTATGTCGATTTAAAAGAGAAAGCCCGTCGTTGAGATTGATATATTCTGTTAATCTACTGCGGTAATCGCCTTTTAGTGCTCTGGCTTGTAAACCATCTGATAGATTTGGATAAATATTTGGATTCTCAAACGTCACGCCGCCTTTAATAAAGTCATTTTTCACAAGAACATAGGAAGCATTAGACCCGCCGAGTGAATGCCCTGTGACATACATCTTGGCATTCGGCATTTTCTTATGTATCTCTTTTGCATAACGATCTGCTTGAACCATTTGATTCTCTTCGCCGTGTTCAAAAGGGATATTTTTAATCAGATACTTTGTATCTGAAATCATCCAATCTTGAACAATTTCATTTGTATAGGTCGTTGTCCCTGTCGCCACCTTCGTCGTAACTTCCTTTGACGTCTGTGACTGACGAAAAGGAGGCAGCTTCGTCAAAATGGTAGAAAGAAGATCATCTGACTCTTTTTTTCCATGTTTTTTAATGGTATCTTTATATTGGCCTGCGCCAATCGGTTCTGAACCGCGGTAAGCGATGACTGCGTTTTTGATTTTGTGGAGGTCTCTTCCGCCATCGGAGCGATCAAAATCTTCTTCGGAAACGATAGTTAGTGCATTAAGACCTTTAGTTGTTTCTTTATAATCAACGACATACATTTTTCTACCATTTCCTATAACTATGTCGCTTGCTTTTTTGTAATAATCTATTTTGTAAGATGCATTCGAAATAAGATTATAGTCTTTGTCGTTAAGCTGAAAGTGGGATCTGTTTTTAGACAAAATTGTCACTCCTGTAATATTTATCATATAATATTATAAATTAAAGTATAATATATATCTATAAAAAGAACGGATCTATCAATTAAAATATTTAAAGGTGGATATTTCTTGATGAAAAACACATTGAAATTGGTATTAATTTTACTTACTATTGTTATCATTTTGGTAGTTGCACTTATACTACAACAAATTAATGAAAAAAAATCGAATGATTCAGGAGGTAAGATTACTGTGCAAGAAAAAAGCGATCAAGAAAAGGCAGAAGAATTCGCAGAAAAGATGAAACCAAAAATTGAAGAACGTTTACATGAAGAAGATATCTACAATTTTATAAAAACCATCACATTTGAAAAAGATGTAACCATAAGCCCTATGGGTTATATTACAGTTGATGGATATATAAATAATCAGCCTGAAAAATATCATTTCTCTGCATCATTGATATACAGATCTAATGAAATAGGGTCGATGAGCCACTCCCCTGATTTATCATATCGCTTTAAAGACTGGGATAAATATAAAGATGAGCCTGAAATAAAGGAAAACTATCTTAAAAGACTTTCTGAAAAAGAACGTGAACAGTATCTTAAGGATATTGGAGAAAAATAAAAAACAGGTAATCATCTACCTGTTTTTTTATTTTTCATTATTAAGAAGGTGGCAACGGTAGACATGAAAAACACAATAAAGCTTTTATCTGTATTGTTTGTAGTCATCCTTGTCGCAGTGACTTTGTTAATCGTTCAGGTTAACAAGCATAGCCAATCTAATAATGCGGTCAAGAGTGATCAAGCAAAAGCAGAAGGACTTGCAGAGAAGATGAAACCCAAGATTGAAGAGCACTTACACAAAAGAGATATTCATAACTTTATCAAAACCATAACGTTTGAAAAAGATGTGACCATCAATCCTATGGGGGATATTACAATAGATGGCTATATAAATAATGAACCGGAGAAGTACGGATTTTCAGCTTCTTTACAATATAGAGCTAAAAAAATAGGTTCAATGAGTTATGATCCTGAGTTGTCATATCGTTTTAAAGATTGGGATAAATTTAAAGATGAACCAGAATTAAAGGAAAACTATCTTAAGCGACTCTCTGAAAAAGAACGCGAACAATATCTGAAAGACATTGGAGAAAAAGGGAAATAACAAGTCGACAAAGCCGATTGATTCCCTAAATCAATTTCAAAAATAATATGCTATCATTCCCCTAACAACACTTTCAAATAAGGGAGAGTTTTCAAACATGGCAAATAAAAAGAAATTGATCTTGGATGTAGATACTGGAATTGATGATGCGATTGGTATTTTGCTTGCAGTGAAAAGTCAGCAGTTTGATATGTTGGGGATGACAACAGTGTGCGGGAATGTGTCTGTTGATGCGGCGACGTTGAATACGTGTAAAGTGCTTGAGCTGGTTGAGGCAGAGGAAATCCCTGTCATCAAAGGTGCAGCGACGCCTCTTTTGAGAGCCCCTCATTATGAACATCGGGTGCATGGGGAGGATGGAATTGGCGGTGCTTTAAAGGATGTCGAGCCTAAGAAGACCGCAGATGAAGGTTTTGCGCCTGATTTTATCATCGACCAAGTGATGCAGTATTCGCAGCAGGTCACGCTTGTGTTGACAGGACCTTTAACAAATTTAGCCCTTGCGGTGAAAAAATGCCCTGAGCTGATTCATCACGTCAAAGAAGTCATTTTTATGGGTGGTGTCGTGCAGGGACAGGGGAACGTCACACCGGTTGCGGAATTCAATACATATGCAGACCCAGAAGCGGCGAAATTGGTGCTTGAGGCTGGGTTCCCTTCATTGACTCAAGTTGGATTAGATGTCACAAGGCAGGTCTTGTTAACGGATGAAAAAATCGACGCCATTCAGAATGAAACTTTGGCGAGTTATATAAGAGAGAGTACAAGCATTTACCGCCAGCGCTATTTTGAGCGTAATGGTGTGTGGGCGTGTGCCATGCATGATCCGCTTGCTGTAAGTCTTGCCATTGACAAGCAGCACGTGAGCACACAGGCTTTTCATGTAGACGTGGAGACGAAGAGTGAGTTTTGTGATGGTCAGATGATATGTGATTTTCAGCATCAATGGGAGAAAGAGCGCAACGTCCAAGTATGTATGGATGTAGATGCTGAGGCTTTCTTTGAATTATTGATCCAAGTCATGAATTCTTAAAAAAGTAGTCTGTGCAAACAGGCTTCTTTTTTATAAGATGAGAACATGAGGAAATGTATGCGCTCACATTATCGGGAAGGAGTGAAGTCGATTGGCTTCTGTCAGTTTAAGTAGTATTGAAAAGATACGGGCAGCAAGCAGAGGATTGCCGCCAAAGTTGAAAGCAATTGCAGAACTTATTACGAGTGAACCCCGCGACATCATCCATTTGTCTATTGTAGAGCTTGCCAAAAAGACAGCGAGCTCAGAGGCAACGATTTTTCGTCTCTGTAAAAGGCTTGGATTTGAGGGCTATCAAGATTTGAAGATTGCTATTGCCCAGGAAATAGACCAAACAAAGCCTGATTATGTAGATGAAGAGATGAGTCTTGACGATGATACCGCTGTTTTTATGCAAAAGGTATTTCAGGCAAATATAACTGCATTAAAGGATAGTTTTCAATTGTTGAATCCAGAAGATGTAAAAAAAGCCATACAATTAATCCATGAAGCTGAGCGCTTAGAATTTTATGGCAGCGGTGGGTCTGGTCTCATCGCCACAGATGCTTTTCACAAATTTATGAGGACAGGCATTAATTGTATTGTTCATACAGATTCTCACTTTCAAGCGATGTCAGCAGGTCTGCTTGATCAAAAGAGCACAGTGCTCGGTATATCTCATTCTGGTCGAAATAAAGATTTACTTGATGCGATGAAAACAGCCAAGGAAAAAGGAGCGAAAACCATTGGCATTACAAGCTACCAGCGCTCGCCATTGAGTCAGATTGCAGATGTCACGTTGTATACATCAACGCAAGAAACGGCTTTCCGAACGGAAGCGATGTCCGCCAGGCTTGCTCAGCTTACTGTGATTGATGTTCTATACTTTGCACTTGCGCATTTAAGGCAGCAGGAAACATTAACAAATTTAAAGCAAATGAGAGAAATCATTTCTCAAAAAAGGGTGTAATGGTTTCAAAAATAAATTTTTCTATTAGTGAAAAATGCTGTTGTGGTAACGTTTCTGAGGTTTTAAATGAAAATTATTTTCTTTTTGATCGTTGAATGTCGAAAAAAATATTCCTATAATGGGATTTATCAGGTACACCGGCACCACGACATTTTATTTCAAATCAATGATTGGGCGTGATACAGATGAAGGGAAACCAGGCGGTAATTGGTTTGGATATTGGCACAACTAGTACAAAGGCGGTACTGTTTGGACCACAGGGGAAAGTGATAGCAAAGCATTCGGTTCCTTATGATCTCATTCAGCCCCAGCCAGCATGGGTTGAGCAGGATCCTGAACATATATTAGAAGCCGTCATTGCGAGTGTAAGAGGCGCATTGACGAAAGCAGCATTTGATGTAAAGAATCTCATAGGCGTCGGGATTAGTACGGCGATGCATTCCTTAATTGTGATGGATGAGGATGGCAAGTCTTTAACGAACAGTATCATTTGGGCAGATAACAGAAGTGCAGAACAAGCGAAACGAATCATTACGGACATGGATGGCTTTCAAATCTATAAAAGAACCGGTACACCGATCCATCCAATGTCACCGCTTTCAAAAATACGATGGATAAAGGAAATGACGCCTGATGTCTTCAAGCAGGCAGCAAAATTTATTTCCATAAAAGAATATATTCTCTATCATTTCTTCGGTCAGTATGTGGTCGATTATTCAATCGCTTCAGCAACAGGACTGTTTTGTTTGGAAACGCTTCAATGGGACGAGGAGGCACTGCGCATTGATGGAATTGAGGAAAATCAACTGTCTGAACTTGTCCCAACGACGCATCAGCTGAGAGGGCTTCAGCCAGAGATTGCGCTGCGAATGGGGATCGCGGAAGATACACCATTTGTCGTTGGTGCGAATGATGGTGTTCTAGCAAATCTAGGTGTTGGCGCCATTGGTAAAGGAGAGGTGGCTGTCACGATTGGGACAAGCGGTGCAGTCCGTACAGTCGTAGATAAGCCAATCACAGATGAGCAATCAAGAACGTTTTGCTATGCGCTGACGGACAAGCATTGGGTGGTCGGGGGACCGACCAATAATGGCGGAATCATGCTGAGATGGCTTAAGGATGAATTTGGTTCTTCAGAGGTGGAGGTTGCAAAGCGCCTTGGTGTGGACCCTTACGATCTCATGATTGATATTGCGGAAAAGGTGCCAGCTGGCTCAGAGGGACTGCTGTTTTTACCATTTTTAACAGGTGAACGTGCACCTTATTGGAATCCAAATGCGAGAGGCACTTTTTTTGGTATTGGCCTTCAGCATAAGCGGGAGCATTTTATTAGAGCCGTGTTAGAAGGCGTCATTATGAGTGTTTTCTCGATCGGTGTTGCATTAAGAGATTTAACTGGTTCAGCAAAGGATGTCCGGGCTTCGGGTGGTTTTGCCAGATCTCCGCTATGGCGGCAAATTTTAGCGGATACGATGGGCAGAGAAGTACTTGTTCCAGAAAGTTATGAGGCCTCGGCACTTGGGGCGGCTGTCCTCGCACTTCATAGTTTAGGTCAAATGGAAGAGATGGAAGAGGTTCAAGAGTGGATTCGGATATCTGCCCGTCATGAACCAAATATGAAGAACAATGAGACATACATAGAGCTGTTTTATTTATATGAGCGCCTCTATGACAAATTAAAGGATGAATTTGATGTCATTAGTGCGCTGCAATTAAAACAAAATCGTTAAACATCAGGGAAAAGGTGGGAGAACATGCTTTTATTCATCGTGATTGCGGCGATTGTCCTTTTACTCATTCTCATTACAGTCGCTAAGTTAAATCCGTTTGTGAGTTTAATTATTACCTCTATGCTTGTCGGCTTTGCCACAGGGATGGATTTGCAGGAAATCATTCAATCGATTAAAACGGGATTAGGAAATACTTTATCATTGCTGGCGATTGTTCTTGCGCTTGGAACCATGCTTGGGAAAATGATGGCTGAATCAGGGGGAGCTGAGCGGATTGCTCAAACATTAATCGGCCGTTTTGGGACGAAGAATGTGCATTGGGCGATGATGTTCGTTGCCTTTATCGTGGGGATACCTGTGTTTTTCCAGGTCGGATTCGTTCTTCTCATTCCTTTACTTTTTACCATTGCGATTGAAACAGGCATATCGCTCGTGACGATTGGGATATCGTTAATCGCTGGATTGTCTGTTGTGCATGGTCTTGTGCCGCCTCATCCAGCTGCAATGGCAGCTGTGGGCATCTATCATGCCAACGTGGGGAAAACCATCTTCTTTTCCATTATTGTCGGTTTGCCGACAGCTATCATTGCTGGACCGCTATATGGAAAGTGGATTGGCAAACGGATACATAAGCCAGTTCCAGAGATGCTTAGAAAACAATTCACTGAACGAAATGAAGATCGAAAGCTTCCTGGCTTTGCGAATACGATGTTTACCATTTTGGTGCCGGTGATTCTCATGCTGCTTGCCACACTGGCGGATATTATTTTGCCAGAGGAAAGTATTTGGTTTCAGGTGTTCAAGTATATCGGAGATCCAATTACAGCCCTGCTGATTGCAACGGTGTATTCTTTCTTCAGCCTCGGCTTTATGCAAGGGATGAGCCGTGACCGGGTGCTTTCCTTTAGTAATGAGTGCTTAGGACCGATCGCTTCCATTCTGCTTGTCATTGGAGCAGGCGGGGCCTTCAATAATGTGCTCATCGATTCGGGTGTTGGTGATTATATTGCTGATTTAGCGAAACACTCGCCAATCTCACCGATTTTGCTTAGCTGGCTGATTGCTGCGGTCATTCGTGTGGCAACAGGATCTGCTACGGTATCCATGATGACAGCAGCTGGTATTGTAGCCCCAATTGCTGCATCCATGCCGGATGTGAGCAGAGAGCTTCTTGTGTTAGCAACAGGAGCGGGTTCGTTGATTTTGTCTCATGTCAATGACTCGGGTTTTTGGCTGATTAAAGAGTATTTTGGTATGACCATTAAAGAGACGTTTTTGACATGGACTGCTATGGAGACGATTATTTCCGTTAGTGCCATTGCATTTATTATGATCATTAATATGTTTATATAGCGAACGCAACAGCCTAGTTCTCCGGAATTGGGCTGTTTTTAGCTTGTTGCGATGCCACTTTTTACGGATTGGGGTAAAATAATGATATTGAGATGTGGGAGGCGGATACGATCGAACCATTAAAACATGTATATCATGAATTATTTATTCAAGAATTAGCGGAGAAACTAGCACAAGAGTCGACTGTATTTGATGCTGTTGAATTCCAGCGGCTCGTGTTTCAAGAGGGTTGGCAGCAGCTCGAGCTAAAAGGACGGATGAGAAGAGTCACTGAATCGATGCATGCCTGTCTGCCTGAGGATTATGAGCAGGCAATTGAAGTGCTGCGTCAGGCAGCACCGCATTTTTCAGGACTTAGTGCGCTCGTATTTCCAGACTACGTCGAGACGTACGGTCTGGCACATTGGGATATCTCGATTAAGGCGCTCGAATTCTTTACACCTTTTTCCACTTCTGAATTTGCTGTTCGGCCATTTCTGATTCAAGATCAAGACAACATGCTGGCGCAGATGCTGGTGTGGTCACAGGATCAAAATGAGCATATCCGCCGGCTGGCTAGTGAAGGATGCAGACCACGTTTGCCATGGGGGGTATCTGTTCCTGCGCTTAAAAAGAATCCTTCGGTTACACGGCCTATTTTGGAAAACTTGAAATCGGATCCGGCGAGGTATGTGCAAAAAAGTGTAGCGAATCATTTAAATGATATTTCCGCAATTCAGCCTGATCTGATGAAGCAAACGGTCAAAGGCTGGTATGGAACCAATGAACATACGAACTGGATTGTCAAACATGCATCCCGTACATTACTAAAAAAAGGCGATCCAGATATTATGGCCATGTTTGGCTATGGAGACGATCCGTCCATTCAAGTAACAGATTTAAAGGTAGCGCAACATTCTATTCGAATTGGAGAAAAAATGGCCTTTCATTTTACTCTTCAGGCTGATAAGCCACTAAAGCTGCGCGTAGAGTATGCCATTGATTACGTTAAAGCTCGGGGTACCCGCAATCAAAAGGTATTTAAAATCACAGAATTTGAAACAGGCTCAGCGATACGTAGAGAATTCGTCAGGTCCCAGTCTTTTCAAAATATGACGACGAGAAAGCATTATGCGGGAACCCATACTTTATCGATTATCATCAACGGTGTCCCAAAAGCGTCGCTTGATTTTGAAGTGACAGAAGACAGCAGCTCATGAAAAAAACCCGCCTCTATGGCGGGTTTTAGCGTTTAAGCCTTCTTTTTCATTAAAAATGAAGCAATAATGGCAGCGACTAAGAAACCGATGCTAATAATCGAGCTAGGCAAGTTTTCTTGTCTGAATAGGAACATAACAAAACTCACACTTAGTACAAGACCTGCAAATAACGTCAAATACGGAAACAGCCACACCTTGAAATACGGCTCCTGTGGATATTTCGGGCGAAGTTTCAGATGTGCCATGCAAATGCTAATCCAAATGAGTGAAACAGCAAATCCAGGAATAGCCAGCATATAACTGAAAATTTGCTCTGGATATAAGTAAGCAAAGAATGTTCCGATGAGAAGAAACAGAACGGTTACCCATAAACTTAAAATAGGTACGCCTCTTTTATTGACCTGTGCCAGCTTTTTCGGACCGCCGTCTGATTTAGATAGAGAATGAATCATTCTCGTCGTCCCATAAATGCCAGAATTGGCCGCAGATAGAACGGCTGTAATCAATACGAAATTAATGAAGTGAGAGGCGCCTTGCATACCAGCAGCAGAGAAGACTTGGACAAAAGGACTGTTATTTGGATCGATTTGATTCCAAGGAATGAGACCACAGATAATCAAAATTGGCAATGTGTAAAATAAAATAATACGCCACATCATACTTTTGACAACACCAGGTAAGACCTTCTCCGCATCCTTTGTTTCTGTAATGGTCAGCCCGATCAATTCAGAGCCCCCATAAGAGAAAATAACCACTAATAATGATGCAAAGATCGCACCCCATCCGTTCGGGATAAAGTTTTGATAATTGGTGAGAGCAGGTGTGCTTTGTTCGTTCGGAATGATCCCAAATAATAATGCTGCACCGAGAATAATAAAGACAATAATAACGAAAATCTTCATTCCAGCGAACCAAAACTCAATTTCACCAAAATATTTTACATTATTTAAGTTAATTCCGATGACTAAAAGCGAGCAAAGTAAACATAGTGACCATAACGGCACGTTCGGCATCCAATATTGGAGCAGGCTGCCTGCTGCAATGATCTCGATGACACACACAGTGAGCCACATAAAACAGTAAACCCAGCCGACTACAAATGAAAAACGTTGACCAAGCGCAATCTGTATAAGGTCGCGAAGGTTATTTCCCGGATAGACTATGGCCATTTCAGCCAAGGCTGCCATGACAATAAGAAGTAGCAATCCGGCAAATACATAGGAAAAGATGACTCCAGGACCTGCTAAACCGATTGTATCGGCACTTCCTTTAAAGATTCCTGTACCAATGACCCCGCCCAACGCAATCATGCGAATGTGACGCGGCGATAAAAGCTTTTTTAATTCTTGTTGTTCCTGATTCGCGCTCATGTCGTTCTCCTTTTTTAAAAATGCTTATGTTCCATTTTCTTTTTTCAAGACGCCAGTGTCAATATAAAAAAAGAGATTTTTCAGACAAAATAGACGGTTTATTCTATCAATTTAGCTACTTATCTCCATAAATTCCTTCCTTAATCCAAAACCAAAATATGAAACCTAGTGAAAAAATGAACATCTGCCTTATTGATGACATAAACAATTGTCTGTTTTTGTCGATATATCATTTGTATTACTAAAGACCTAATAAAGAATTGTTTATAACTGTAAAATATTTCAAAAATGTATGAAAGAGCTGAAAGGAGTTATTGAAGATGTTTATGAGAAAAGCAAATGATTCATCGTCGGGTATCCTTCTAAGTGAAAGCAGTCAATTAATAGAACAAATCGAGAAGGGAGATTTTTCAGCGAGACTAGATACTGCTGCGTTCTCTTCTAGTCAAACGATAGAAGCAGTGGCTCAAATAAATGAAGCTTTGCAAAAGATGCAGGAAGCGCATGAAAATATTCATATGCGTATGAATTTAGTGACAAAAGCTATTCAAGTTGGTTTATGGGATATGACGGTCGTAGCAGGAGATCCAGTGAATCCTAAAAATGAATTCACATGGACGGATGATTTCCGGAAAATGCTTGGCTTTCAAAATGAGCACGATTTTCCGAATGTCTTAGACAGCTGGGCATCTCGAATTCATCCAGATGAACAAGAATACACCTTGAATGGGTTCTCTACGCATTTATTGGATCATTCTGGTCGTACGCCATATGATATCGAATATCGCTTAAAGTTGAAAAACGGAGATTATCGCTGGTTCAAAGCAACAGGAACGACTATTCGTGATCGAAATGGTGTACCTCTTCGTGTGGCGGGGGCTCTTTTTGATATTCATGATCAAAAATTGAAAGAAGAAGAGCTGCAAGCATTCGTGACAAGATATGACCTGATCAACCGTGCGCTTGTGGAAGCTCCTTGGGACATGGTCGTAGAGGCAGGAGATCCAGTCAATCCAAACAACGAATTCTGGTGGTCTCCACAATTTAGAAAAACGCTTGGCTTCACAGATGAAAAAGATTTCCCGAACGTTTTGAGCAGCTGGAGCGATCGTTTGCATCCTGAGGATCAAGAAATGGCCCTGCAAGCCTTTGCTGATCATTTAAATGACCACTCTGGGCGCACGCCATTTGACATTGATTATAGATTGCAGAGTAAAAATGGCGAGTACCGCTGGTATCATGCGGGTGGTGAAACCATTCGTGATGAGAAAGGTGTACCTCTTCGTGTTGCAGGAACCATTCGTGATATCACTTTAGAAAAAAATAAAGAGAAAACAGCCAATGAAATGGCTTCTCAAGTAGAACAGCTTTCAAGTTCTATTAGTGAGATGGTATCGGGCATTAGCTCTGTTACAAACCAAGCGCAGGAGCTTGCTGTAGCTCAAGAGCAGTCAACGTCTGCCGCAAATCTAGCGAAAAACAGTGCAGATGAGACGAAAAACATTTCTGACTTGATCAAAGAAGTGGCGAACCAAACGAACCTACTTGGTTTGAATGCTGCGATCGAAGCAGCTAGAGCTGGTGAGCAAGGACGTGGATTCTCAGTCGTCGCAGATGAAGTGCGTAAGCTGGCGCTGCATAGTGCCAATGCAACAGAAAATATTGAATCTAGTTTAACTGAAATGAAAACACAGATTGATGAAATTCTTGAAAACATCTCGAATATGACAGCTCTTACGCAAACACAGGCTGCTTTAACAGAGCAAGTAAATGCTTCAGTCGATGAAGTGAATCACATGTCTCAGCGTCTTGTGGCGTATTCAAAGAGTATTTAAGCTTAAAAACCGCCCTCTCGGTAGAAGGCGGTTTTTCGCTTAAGCATGATCTGCCGGGAAAACAATACCTGCATCTTTTCTTGCGGCTTCAAGGACTTTCATGACAGAGAGACTTTCTTCAAGCCATGCATAGCACTGTTCATGATTTTCTGTTTCAATAATGTGCTGGAAAGCTTCTGCTTCATAAAACAGGCGGTTTGGATTCGTTTGTGCATTGAGTGAGATGACCCTGTCATCAACATGCAGCAGCACTTCCTCACAGCCATTGGCCCCATTTTTCACATGTATGAATCCTTTTTCTCCTTGAATCAATGCGAAGTTCATGCTGCTTGTATCCTTACTGCCAACACTTGTCGCAATGAAATCATTGTAATTGAACGTCAAAACACCAGATGTGTCAATGCCGTTAGGGTGGCGGTTGGCCTGATAGCGAACCTGCTCCGGTGATCCAAAAAGATTCATGATGAAATGGACATTATAGATATTAATATCCATCAAGGCTCCTCCAGAGAATGCTGGGTTAAAGACATTCGGCGTTTCACCGGCTAGCAGCTGATTATATTTACTTGAATATTGACTATAGTTGCATTGGACCAGTTTGATTCTGTCTAATTGATGAAGGTGCTTTTTGATTAAATGATAGTTTGGCATATGAACGGTCGTAATGGCTTCAAATAGGAGGAGCTGCTTTTCCTTTGCGAGAGCGATTAAGGCTTCCAGCTCTTTCACATTAGAGGTGAAAGGCTTTTCGCAAATCACATGTTTTCCGTTTTTCAATGCAGCCGTGGCATGCTCGCTATGTAAACGATTCGGTGATGCGATATAAACAGCCTCTATGTGTGGATCTTCTAGCATAGCGGTTAAATCTGTATAAGTGGTTTGCACACCAAATTGATCTGCGAGTTTCTTTGCCGTTGCTGCCTTTCTTGAATAGACAGCGTGACAAGAGGCACCTTCCAGCTGTTCAATTGCCTGCAGGAAGCCTTCCACAATCACACCTGTGCCGATGGTTGCAATATTCATTCTACTCAAAACCCCTTCCACTCGTTTGATATCAAGTAAAGCTGTCTCTAGTATAACTGATGTTTAAATTGCGCGTGCACTTGGGACCTGGGCGGAGAGTGGTGCCAGTGACAAACACCGGCACATCTTTGGCAGTCCTTACAATTAGCTGATGTTGGCTAATGTTTGTTTCGTTAACAATTGAATGGCAGCCTTCCTCTTTTTTAACTCTTGAATGGAGTGTTGTATATCTTCGACTTTTTGTTCGAGCAGCTGTTCAGCTTCTGTTTTTGACTGTTTTTCAAATAGTGACGTGATAATTTCACGAATTTCTTTGAGTGAGAAATCTAGCTTTCTCGCTTCGGTGATAAAGGATAGCATGAGTACATATTTTTTATCATATAAACGATAGCCGTTATGCGCTCTCTTAGGCTCGGGGAGCACACCCTCATTTTCGTAAAAACGAATGGTTTCAATATGTACACCAGACATTTTTGACAATTTCCCTCTCGTAAACGTAATCATTCCCTGCACCTCCTTTCTTTGCTATCCATCATACATTAGACTTGCTAGTTTCAACATATTCAATGGTGAACATTTGTTTCATTTCATTCATTTGAAAAGGGGAGTAAGCTCTATTTAAATCAGGTTGAATAGAATGCGATATAATAGAGTAGGATAAAGTGATTTTTGTTACAGGGGAGAACAAGTAGACAGAGTGAGAAAAAAACGATAGGCTAAAATAGGTAAATAGTAATGGAATGATAAGTGATCATGTAGATGATTGCTCAAAATAGTGACAGCACGTTTTTGCTGAGAAAAGGGGAGCAGTGAATGTATAAATTAGTCGCAATTGATATGGATGGTACGTTATTAAATGATCAACATATGGTGCCAGATGAGGTTTTCGAAGCCATTCAACAGGCGAAGGCAGAAGGAGTTAAAATTGTTTTATGTACAGGCCGGCCAATTGGCGGGGTGAACCGCTATTTAGCAGAGCTTCAGCTCGATCAAGAGGGAGATTATGTGATTGCCTACAATGGGGCTCTTGTACAAAACAGCCATACAAATGAAGTGGTGTCAGAACTGACTTTATCCTATGATGATTTGACTTCTTTATATGAACTGAGCCGTCAGCTCGACACGCCGATGCATTATTTCGATTCAGCTCATTTGTACACACCAAATCGCGATATTAGCGAGTACACAGTGCTAGAATCCTACTTAACAAAATTACCACTTAAATATGTACCTGTCGAAGAGGCAGATCAGTCAATGAGACTTCCGAAAATGATGTATATCGATCAGCCAGAACGTTTAGAAAAGACGATACAAGCCATCCCGTCTGAAGTGAAGGACAAGTACATGATGGTGAAAAGCACGGATTTCTTCCTTGAAATCCTGCACCCTGATGTGAGCAAAGGAAATGCCGTGAAGCTTCTAGCTCATGAGCTGGATATTTCTCGTGAAGAAGTGATGGCTATTGGTGACAACGGAAACGACGTATCGATGCTGGAGTTTGCAGGCTGTGGCGTTGCCATGGGAAATGCCATTGATGACGTCAAAGCAGTAGCGGATGTTGTGACAAAATCCAATAATGAAGCCGGAGTGGCACATGTGCTGCATGAGCTAGTCCTAAGAAAATAAGGAAAGAGCGGTCTACCCATGAGGTAGCCGCTTTTTTTATATGTTTGAGAAAAAGTAAACAAGCATACGTCTGCTGCTCAAATTCGTTTTTTGCAGCATCGCCTTCACATGATCATGGACGGTATGGGTTGAAATAAATAACGTACTGGCGATTTCCTTTGTAGACAGGCCCTTTAATAAACAGTCAAGGACGTTCATCTCTCTTTCTGTCAGCCGATACGTTTTCGCTGCATAAGGAAGAATATCACTCGTTTGGGCTCGCTTGATATGAATCATGACGGCTTCTGCCTGCCCGGCTGCCTGCTCTAATCGAAATGCCTGAAGAGAGAGAAAAAGCCCCGTAGGCATTCTCGTCATGCTGGCTGCTGTTTGTGCGCTGCCGCCGTATACAAGCTTAGCGCTTAATGCTCTAAACGGACGGGGCATGACGGCACGGTCATGGATTTGCTCAAAGGTTTGGAAGGTATGAAGCCAATGAAGCCCTGTCTCATTTCCATAAAGAAGGGTGTGATCATGAGAAAGAATGATGAATCCTTGCTGATTCGCCGCGTCATCAGCTTCAGTGTCTCTTTTTTTGAAAAGCTCATCTCTCAGTTTGGCTGCGAGTGCTGGTGTTTGATGGATGACCGCTTGTATGTCTTGTTCATGAAAAGGTTCCTTTCCCTTTTTACGATAGAGGCTGGCGATTCCCCAGCATTCTCCTTGGATCACAAGGGCTGCCCGTAATTCATCTGCCCATCCTTTAGGGGTCAAGATGTGCTGATAGCGCTCGCTATTGTGATATTCTCCGCTCTGGACCAGGCTCGCAGCATGTACAGGTCCTTTGGCTAGAGAATCATGCTGGTGCACGTCCTTTTTTAAAAATTCATTTTGAAACAGCTGGTCATGAATTTCTTCAATCGGTTCATCTGTGAAGGAACCTGTTGAGAGGAGGGTGGCTGGATCAATGGTTGTGATGCAGGCGGCATCAAAATCAAGGACGGTGGCAAGCTCATCCCGAATGTGTTGTCTCAGCTGCTGAAAATGAGTGGCTGGATTGGTCACTTGATCTCCTCCTCAAAAATCCCTACTTTTAGGGATCGTTTTTTCTGATGTCTCTTTTTACAATAAAGATGTCATACCATTAGTGTACAGGAAACCATGTAAAGCGGAAAGGAACTGGGGGAGAAGCACATGAAAGGAAATCAGCATTGGTACGATCCCGTTGCTGAATCATACGCAGCAACGATTGCACATAAAGCACCTGGCTATCATCTCTTGCATGAGCTGTCAGTAGATGTATTAGAAACCGAATTAACGGGAGCAGCCTCTCGCATTCTGACTGTCGGAGCGGGTGGCGGCGAAGAGATCATCAACATGCTCCAAAGAAAAGAAGACTGGCAAATCACAGGGGTTGATCCGTCTCCATCCATGCTTGATATGGCCAAACGGCGGGTTGCACAGCTTCATATGGAGGAACGCGTCACTTGGCATGAGACCGCATTAGACAAGGTGTCGGCTGAAACTGTGTACGATGCAGCGGTGAGTATGCTTGTGATTCATTTTGTAAAAGATCGGCTGCCATTTTTACAGGAGATTGCCCTCCGGCTTCAACCAGGGGCACCGCTTGTGATGGCTTTTATTCAAGGAAATATGAAGTCTCACTCATTTCAGCAGGAGCTTCATATGCTTTCCCTATTCATGCAGCGTCAAGGCCTGGAAAAAGAAGTGTTTACTTCCTTTAAAGAAAGGCTGGGAGACACGACGCACCCTGTGTCTGAGAAAGAGATGAGGGGACATTTAATCAAAGCGGGATTTGAAGACATCAGACCTTATTTTCAGGCAGGAATGATCAAAGGACTTGTTTGCAAACGAGGTCGTAGAGAGGCGGATGAGAGATGAGATCACAGGTGATGGTGATTGGCGGCTATGGACATGTCGGACAGCAAATATGTCTTCAGTTGAGTGAAGTGTACCCTGGGCAAGTTTTTGCGGCAGGTCGAAGCTATGTGAAGGCTGAACAATTTTCACGCAAGACAAAAGGGCGGGTTCGTCCTTATCAAATAGATGTCAAAAAGCCGTTAAATTCGGACTGGATGGATGAAACGAAGCTGGTGATCATGTGTCTTGATCAAGACGACACGTCATTTGCTGACGCCTGTTTGCGGTCAGGGATCGATTATCTCGATATTTCGGCAAAGGGGGTATATATGGAGCAGATGGCAAAGCTGGATCAGCAGCACATGGGTGCAACTGCTTTGCTCAGTGTAGGGCTTGCGCCTGGCCTTACGAATTTATTAGCAGCGAAAGCGGCATCTAAGCTCGCTTCAGTGGATCAAATGGATATTAGCATTATGCTTGGGGTGGGCGATCAGCATGGAAGAGCCGCCATTGAATGGACCATTGATCATGTCCATTCTGACTATGAGCTCACCGAGCATCGTCAGCGGAAAAGAGTCAAAAGTTTTACTGGAGGGAAACGGGTAGACTTTGGCGGGAAATTTGGAAAGCGGTA
Source organism: Bacillus pumilus (assembly GCF_024498355.1). Taxonomy (GTDB): domain Bacteria; phylum Bacillota; class Bacilli; order Bacillales; family Bacillaceae; genus Bacillus; species Bacillus pumilus_P. The sequence continues at coordinate 3,489,916 of NZ_CP101833.1, read as the reverse complement.
TGCCTATCGATTCCCCTTTTCTGATCAGCAGACATTGCCTTCAACGCTTCGCGTGCCTTCTGTAACGACAAGGCTTTGTTTTGATTCCCGCGTGGCAACGCGCGCATTGGCTTTTATGAGGAGTCTTGGAATGACGTCATTTCTCACCTTACCGAAGATCAAGGAACGAGCCATCTCGTTGATTCAATCCTCTCAAATGGGGACAGATCAATATGTTGTCAAAGTGGATGTGACAGGAATGAATGGGGAAAGGGTTCATCATTCAACGCTTGGAATTAAAGGACACGATGAGTCTCAGGCAACAGCTCAAGTCGCTTGTGCCACGGCCCTGCACTTGTTGAACAGACGATTTCAGCCAGGCGTTTTTCATATTGAAGAATTATTTTCACTAAAATATGCAAACGGTGATTTCGCTTTGGTTGATCAAAAAACAAAGGAAGAGCGGGCGTTAGCGATTAGAGCCAGCCTTTTGACGGCATAAAAGAAGACTAGCGCCATGCTAGTCTTTTTATGATGATGACGACACATCTCCTTTTTTCTTGATGCTTGCTGTAATGAGCTGTGTCAATGTGTCAGATCCTTTTGTTGAAAGATGGACACCATCTGGCTGAAAATAGGCTGGCTGTCCTGTAGCGGCCGAATGCCAATCGACCAAGGTCACATTGCGATGTTGATCGGCCACTCGCTGGATCACTGCATTCACATCATTTTCCCAAGACCTTGGAACTCTCGTGTTCACAAGGAAAATGTGTGCTTTTGAAAAATGCTGAATGAATGATGTCAAAGTGCCCTCAGTAAAATAACCATTTGTCCCAAGCTCAATAATAATGGCGGAATCAGCATGATTCAATGAAGCATATTGAGGGGCGATACTGATGGCTTCGTTCATTTGTCTGCCAACCTTCGCATCAATGGTGATTTGTTCATATACCTTTTCGAGATTAGGAGCAATATCTAACATGACGGAATCACCAATGGCGAGAATTTGATGAAATTGTTTGTGATCTCCTGCTTTTTTTTCGTGTTTTTCTTTCTTTTTCTTTGCTTTTGATTCCGAAGGGTCAGGGTCTCCTGCTTTTTTTGGTGCCGTCTTAATTTGTGTCACTTCCTTGGCATGTGGGGATGTATGAGACGAGCTAGACATGCCAATTGTAAACAAAATCAAGAGAGCTGCGGTAATCCCAAGGAACACTTTATTGGACATAGACCATTGTTTGATTCCTTTTTTCCAAATAGACCAAGAGGCAAAATATTGTCTGAATCCAAGCTGTCGAATGGGCTGTTCGATCCAGCGATAGGAAGCCTCTGCAATCAGTAGAATTGCCATGAGCTGCAATGTGACACGCCCCATGGAAGGCTGTCCAATTTCAATAACCGGTGTGGTCAGCACAATGATGGGATAATGCCACAGGTAAATGCCATAAGACCGCTTCCCAAGCCAGACGAGGGGTTTAAAGGACAGCCATTTCCCCACGAGACTTGCAGGGTGGCATATGCATGCAATTAAGATTGCTGCATTAAGACAGAATAAAAACATACCGCCCTGGTAGAGAAAGCTGTCAAATTCGTCCACTGCATAAACACATAGAAGGAAAATCGCAAACGAACCAAATCCAGTGATATGTAAAATACGTCTGCCAACAGGAAGTAATTTTCTGCTAGACAGTCTTTGCATCGGCCAAACAAATGCGAGACTGCACCCAATCAGGAGCGCAAATGCACGAGTGTCTGTTCCATAATAAACCCTGCTTGGGTCAGTATCTGGCGAATAGAGAATCGCCATCCATAAGGCGGAGACGAGTGCAAGGCCAAAGGTGATCATGGGGAGGTGGGCTCTATTTTTCATCCATTTCAGTCCAGCAATCAACAGCACCGGCCAAATAATATAAAATTGCTCTTCTATTGCCAAAGACCATAAATTTTTCAGTGGAGATACAGCATTGAAGCTGTCAAAGTAAGAAAGCTGATGAAAAATGTACCACCAGTTACTCACATAAAAAAAGGATGATAAGGCATCGCCACGAATGGACAATAATGCGTTTGAACCAGCAATGGCGCACCAGCTGACAGTTAAAAAAATCATGATGTAGGCAGCTGGAAGAAGCCTTCTGATCCGGCCCATCCAAAATGGCAAAAGCTCTTGATAGCCCAAATCCTGCTTATGCAGCAAGATCGTCGTAATCAAGTAACCAGAAATCACAAAAAACAAATCAACGCCAAGAAACCCGCCGCTTGCGGGTCCGATATGTAAGTGATAAGCAATGACCGCCAATACGGCAACAGCCCTCAGCCCATCTAATCCTAATATGTAACGTAAACGGTTTTCCTTGCTGTTCATGAAAATGAATCCCCCATCAATGTCGAACGCTTCTTATTTGTTGTTTACTCCAAAAGAACAACGATTCTTTTATTTTATATAAGATTAGACGAATCAGCATCACATTTTGTTGGCGAATTTCTGTCTTTTTTAAAAAAATTTTTTTATTTGAAGAAGAATGGATGGGTTGGGAATACTCAAAACCAAAATCCCTGTCATAATAAAAGAAGAATGAAAGGGGGATGTGTTGAATGAGAACGATTGAAAATGATCAGCTATTGATTCAGATCAATAAGAGGGGTGCCGAAGTCAGAGAGGTGCTTCACAAGGAAAGTGGACGTCACTATATGTGGTCTGGTGATCCGGCTTATTGGGGCAGGGTCTCACCCGTCTTATTTCCGATTGTTGGACGATTAAAGGATGATCAATACAAGATAGGCGATCAAACGTATGAACTCTCGCAGCATGGATTTCTTCGTGATGTCGATTTTGATCTATTTGAAGAAGCGAAAGATAAAGTAGCTTTTCAATATCAAACAAATGGCCGCCACGTTGAGCAATATCCTTATGAATTTACAGCCCGCATTCGTTATGAACTGTCGGAAAATGGGCTGACGATTTCCTGGGAAATTGATCATGACGGAGATGACACGATGTATTTCTCTATTGGTGGGCACCCAGCATTTCATGTCCCGCTTGTTGAAGGGGAGCAAACAGCAGATTATTCACTGACATTGACACCTTCCACCGAACATGATCCAGTCCAATATGAACTTCAGGATTCACTTGTAAGAGAGAAGAGGAAAGGAGTTCAGCTTGAGCCGATTCAGCTCCAGGCAGAGCTTTTCCAGCATGATGCGATGATCTTTAGTCATATCAATCGAGTGTCATTGTTTTCCCAGGCAGGTCATGGGGTTGAGATCGACCTCAGTGGTTTTCAATTCGTTGGCATTTGGTCTCCTTATGATCAGGAAAAGAGAACGATGGCTCCTTTTGTTTGTATTGAGCCTTGGTATGGCATCGCCGATATGGAAGGGACGAATGGGCAGTACAAGGAGAAATTCGGCATTCAAACTTTAGAGAAGAATGAGACCTTCCGTGCCGCCTATACGATTTTCTTCAAATGAACATTTGTGCATGATCAGTTGAACAATTTGTTATGATAGAAGAAAAAAAGGAGGCGTACGAATGGATCGTGAGAAACAGCAACTAAGTATTGAAGCGGCAAGGCTCTATTATTTATCTGATTACAGTCAGCAGGAAATCGCCAAACAGCTTGATCTGTCTAGACCGACTGTGTCTCGGCTGCTTCAATATGCGAAGGAAAAAGGGTACGTCCAAATCACGGTGATGGACCCGTTTGAGGATTTAAACGAGCTGTCTTCATTGCTTAAGGAAAAATATGATCTGCTCGAAGCTCATGTAGTGTTTTCGCCAAAGGACGACTATCCGACCATCACCGATTACCTGAGCCAATTTGGTGCAGATTACTTGCAAGACACGGTGAAAGACGGTGATATCGTAGGGGTGAGCTGGGGAACCACGATGTATCAAATTGCACAAAACATGCAACCTAAACAGGTAAAAGGTGTAGAGGTTGTCCAGCTGAAGGGCGGAATCAGCCACTCACATGTCAATACATATTCTGCGGAAACCATCCAGCTGTTTGCGGAGGCCTTTCAAACAGCACCACGCTATTTGCCGCTTCCTGTTGTGTTTGATAGTGCAGCTGTTAAAGAGATGGTCGAACAGGACAGACATATTCAGCGGATCATTGAAATGGGCAAACAGGCGAATATCGCTGTGTTTACTGTTGGGACGGTAAGGGATGAAGCACTTTTGTTTAGGCTTGGTTATTTCCGTGAAGAAGAAAAAGCGCTGCTTAAGGCATCTAGCGTTGGAGATATTTGTTCACGCTTTTATGATCAAGAAGGGCGCATTTGCAGTGAAGCGATTAACAATCGGACAATCGGTGTGGAGCTTGATGATTTAAGGACAAAAGAACGGTCTATTCTTGTCGCTGGCGGCCATCGAAAGGTTGCCTCTATCCACGGAGCACTTAGAGGAAAATATGCGAACGTATTGATCATTGATCAGCACACAGCAAGAGCTCTTTTAAATGTCACAAAATAGATGAACAAAATTTCATAACTATATTTACAATTGTTCAATAGTCATTTATGATGAAAGTATCATAATTAAAAGGAAGTGTGAAGCATGACGATAGCAAAGCTCATTGATCATACAGCACTAAAACCAGATACAACTAAAGCTGCGATTTTGCAGTTACTTGAAGAAGCAAAAACTCATCAATTTGCATCCGTTTGTGTCAATCCAACATGGGTGTCACTTGCAGCGAAAGAACTAGCAGGAACAGGCGTTGATGTATGTACAGTCATCGGTTTCCCGTTAGGCGCAAGTACAACGGCGGTCAAAGCATTCGAAACAAAGGATGCGATTGAAAACGGAGCAACAGAAGTGGACATGGTCATCAATATTGCGGCACTGAAAGAAGGCGCATATGATGTGGTTGAACAAGATATCCGTGCGGTTGTAGACGCAGCGAAAGGTAAGGCACTTGTGAAAGTCATCATTGAAGCGTGTTTACTCACAGATGAAGAGAAAGTACGAGCTTGTGAGCTTTCTGTGAAAGCTGGCGCTGATTTTGTGAAAACATCGACTGGATTTAGTACAGGCGGTGCAACCGTTGAGGACATCGCATTGATGCGTAAAACAGTCGGACCTGATATCGGTGTGAAAGCATCAGGCGGCGTGAGAACAAAAGAAGATGTTGAGGCTATGACAGCTGCAGGTGCTACCCGCATTGGTGCCAGTGCAGGCGTTTCCATTATTAAAGGGGATCAATCAGCTCCTTCGAAAGACTATTAATTCATACGGTCCTATGGTAGGATAACAATCATGATGCATTAAATGATGAAAAAGTCATATGCGGAAGGATCTCATTTATGGGAATTTCTTCCGCGATTTGTTTGCGAAATAGGGTTTATTCCATACAAGCGCATTAATGTAAACGAATTCATTCGAGGAGGAAAAACATGAAATACGTGATTGGTATCATCGGTTTGCTGGTGATTCTCGCCATTGCATGGCTGGCTAGTAACGGGAAAAAACGAGTGAAATTCCGTCCAGTCATTGTCATGATTGTACTGCAATTTATTTTAGGTTATATTCTGCTCAATACAGGTGTAGGAAATTTCCTAGTCGGAGGATTTGCAAAGGGATTCCAAATGCTTCTAGGCTATGCCGGTGAAGGAATCAACTTCGTATTTGGCGGGTTAATGAATGATAATGCGTCAACTTTCTTCATTAACGTCTTGCTGCCGATTGTCTTTATTTCTGCCTTGATCGGTATCCTGCAGCATTGGCGTATTCTCCCGCTTATCGTACGCGGAATCGGGTATTTGCTTAGTAAAGTGAATGGAATGGGGAAACTAGAATCCTACAACGCAGTAGCATCTGCGATTTTAGGTCAATCAGAAGTCTTTATTTCCATTAAGAAACAGCTCGGATTATTACCTCAGCAGCGTCTTTATACATTGTGTGCTTCTGCGATGTCGACTGTATCGATGTCCATTGTCGGTGCGTACATGCAAATGATTAAACCAGAGTACGTTGTGACAGCACTTGTGCTGAACCTATTTGGTGGATTTATTATCGCGTCTATCATCAATCCATATGAAGTGTCTAAGGACGAAGACATGCTCGAAGTTGTAGAAGAAGAAAAACAATCCTTCTTTGAAATGCTTGGCGAATATATCATGGATGGTTTCAAAGTAGCCATTGTTGTAGCTGCGATGCTGATTGGATTCGTTGCGTTAATTGCGATGATTAATGGAATTTTCACAGCGGTCATTGGCGTTTCTTTCCAAGATGTACTTGGATATGTTTTTGCTCCATTTGCTTTCCTAGTCGGTGTACCTTGGAGCGAAGCGGTACAAGCAGGAAGTATTATGGCAACCAAAATGGTGTCCAACGAATTTGTGGCGATGCTGGCGCTGTCTGGCGACGGTCTACATTTTACTGCACGTACAGAAGCCATCATCTCTGTATTCCTTGTATCATTTGCGAACTTCTCCTCTATCGGTATCATTGCTGGAGCAGTCAAAGGCTTAAACGAAAAACAAGGAAACGTTGTCGCACGCTTTGGATTAAAACTGTTATTCGGTGCAACACTCGTCAGCTTCTTAACTGCAGGCGTTGTCGGTTTGATTTACTAATTTAAAAAAGGAATGGTGAGAACAATGAGAATGGTAGATATCATTGCGAAAAAACGTGACGGAAAAGAATTATCTTCAGAGGAAATTTCTTTCTTTGTCAAAGGATATACGGACGGAACAATTCCTGACTACCAAGCAAGTGCCTTGGCTATGGCGATTTTCTTCCAAGATATGACGGATCAAGAACGTGCAGACTTAACACTCGCTATGGCGAACTCAGGTGATACGATTGACCTGTCTGCCATTGACGGCATTAAAGTAGATAAGCACTCAACAGGCGGCGTAGGCGATACAACAACTCTTGTACTCGCTCCTCTTGTGGCAGCACTTGATGTACCTGTTGCGAAAATGTCAGGGCGCGGCCTTGGGCATACAGGCGGTACAGTGGACAAGCTTGAAGCTGTGAAAGGCTTCCACGTAGAAATTACAAAAGACGAGTTCATCGAGCTGGTGAACCGTCATAAAGTAGCAGTCATTGGGCAATCAGGCAACCTCACACCAGCTGATAAAAAGCTGTATGCTCTTCGTGATGTGACAGGAACCGTTAACTCCATTCCGCTCATTGCAAGCTCCATTATGAGTAAGAAAATTGCTGCTGGTGCAGATGCAATCGTACTAGACGTGAAAACAGGTGCAGGTGCCTTCATGAAAACACCTGAAGACTCTGAGAAGCTGGCAAAAGCAATGGTTCGTATCGGAAACAACGTTGGCAGACAAACGATGGCTGTTATTTCTGACATGTCTCAGCCGTTAGGCTTAGCAATTGGAAATTCCCTTGAGGTGAAAGAAGCGATTGATACACTCCGAGGCGAAGGTCCTGAAGACTTAAACGAGCTTGTGCTCACATTAGGAAGTCAAATGGTTGTTCTTGCGAAAAAAGCAGAGACACTTGATGAAGCAAGAGAAAAGCTAATTGAAGTCATGAAAAACGGCAAAGCACTTGATAAATTCAAGGAATTCTTAGAAAATCAAGGTGGAGACGGCTCGATTGTAGATCAGCCGGAAAAACTGCCGCAAGCACCTTACCAAATCGAAGTTCCTGCAAAAGAATCAGGTGTGGTTGCTGAAATCGTCGCAGACGAAATCGGTGTTGCAGCGATGATTCTTGGAGCAGGACGTGCAACAAAAGAAGATGATATCGATTTATCTGTCGGCATCATGCTGAACAAAAAAGTGGGCGATCGTGTAGAAAAAGGCGAGTCTCTCGTGACGCTGCATGCGAATCGTGAAGATGTTGCGAATGTGATGGAGAAAATTTACGACAACATCCGCATTGCTGATCATGCCGATGCACCAACTTTAATTCACACCGTAATTACAGAATAAAGATAAAGGACAAAAGTGATTGATTGATCGCTTTTGTCTTTTTTTATGTCAATTTTAGTTAGAAAGGTGGGAGGGGATAATCCATGAGATGCTCAAACTGATTCTCTTCATTTTTGCTGTCTTGATCATCATTGGAATCATTAGTCACTATGCAGGACCAACATCGACAACAGGAACATAAGGCGGGCGTACAGCTCGTCTTTTTCTATTGAAAAAAATTTCACTTTATGAAACAAACCTCTTGCAATCATCAAACAATGGGTGTATATTAGTTGATGAGTCAATGATTGATATATCAACTAATTGATCTGAATAGAAAAGAGGGGATGGCATTGACAGCATTTTGCTCTGAAGAAGCAGAGATATTATATCGTTTGCAGTGTGTGAACCGTATGATGGGCGTGAAGTTCGAAGCATGCACGGGCATCAGCCAATCAAGACTGGAGTTGCTATCACTGTTATTTCAAGCCGATGAAATCAGCCAATCAGATTTACAGAAAAAAGTAAATATTGATAGTGCGGCTGTGACGCGTCACTTAAAACAGTTAGAAACAAAAGGGATGGTCACGCGCAGAAGAAAGCCGGAAGATAATCGAGTCACACTTGTCCGTCTGACAGAGGAAGGCAGAACAAGAATCGAAGCTTCTAAAAAAGAAAAAGAACGATTTATCTCAGAAATGCTTGAAAACGTAAGTGATGAAGAACGAAAGCTTCTCACTGATGTGCTCATCCGTATACAACAAAACATCGAAAAGATTCAAACAACCTAAAGGAGTGTTACACATGGCTACAGCATTAAAAACAAACGATTTTATGGACATTATGAAAGGGCGCCGCTCGATTCGTAACTATGACCCAGCTGTAAAAATCAGCAAAGAAGAAATGACAGAGATTTTAGAAGAAGCAACAACTGCACCATCATCAGTGAATGCACAGCCTTGGCGCTTCATGGTTATTGACAGCCCAGAAGGAAAAGAAAAGCTTGCACCACTTGCAAAATTCAACCAAACTCAAGTGTCAACATCAGCAGCTGTCATTGCTGTATTTGCAGATATGAAAAACAATGAATACTTAGAAGAAATTTATTCAAAAGCAGTAGAGAACGGCTACATGCCGCAAGAAGTGAAAGAAAGACAAATTGCTGCATTAACTGCACATTTTGACGCTCTTCCAGAGCAAGTCAATCGCGAAACCATCTTAATTGACGGTGGAATTGTGTCTATGCAGCTTATGCTTGCTGCACGTGCACACGGCTATGATACAAACCCAATTGGCGGATATGATAAAGAAGTCATCGCTGAAACATTTGGCTGGGATAAAGAACGTTATGTACCAGTGATGCTGCTATCAATTGGGAAAGCTGCTGACGAAGGCTATGCATCTTACCGCTTACCGATTGATCGTATTACAGAGTGGAAATAATATCATTTCAAAAGGAGACGATTATATGATTATTACTCATGCAGGGATGACCATTCATCCAGAAAAAGAAAACGAATTTCTAGAAGAAATTAATGCATTAATGAAAGCTTCGCAAGCGGAAGAAGGCAATGTATCCTACAAGCTGTTCAAGGATACAGAAAAGGAAAATGCCTTTTTAATGGTAGAAGTGTGGAAAGATGAAGCAGCAGTTCAGAGCCATAATGCAAGTGCACATTTCCAAGCTTTCGTAGCGAAGGCAAAAGGATTCTTAGCCGCTCCACTTGATGTTGTTGCCTTTCAAGGCGAGCAGCTTTCATAGAAAACAACAATCACCCTAGGCGTTTATTGCCTAGGGTTCTTTTATTTTCGACACATGGTTCCGCCCGTTTCATTCCCGTATTGTGCATTTTCCACAAAGTTTCTGAAAATAAAATGTTTTTCGACTTAAGTATATTGGAATATGCTAGAATTAGATATTATTTATTACCAAATTAGGGAGGAACCAATATGAAAAAAGGGAAATGGACGAGCATAGCACTAACAGCTGTCCTCAGTTTAGGCACATTGACAGCTTTCAGCACACCTCTATCTGCCCACACCTCAGAAAAATCAACATCCTCAGACGGTGGTCATTATTCGGGTATTCCATTCGACGCAAGTGTCGTGAATGAAGACCGCCTCATCAAAGCCTTGAAAAAACAAGGGAAAATCAAAAACAATGCCAATGAGGCAGAAACCCAAAAGGCATTAAAGAACTATCTAAAGAAAAAAGAAGAAGCTGCGATGAAACAAAGCGCAAGCACCTTAACAGAAGAGCCTGAATTCCTGAAAGAATACAAACAAGAAGTACATAACAAACTAGCCCAAAAGAAAAAGTTAAAGAAGCATAAAGGAAAAGAAGGCAGCCAAGTAAAACCTGTCAAAAAAGAAAAGTATAAAGGCGACGTTCGCAATGATAAAGTACTGGTTTTATTAGTAGATTTTAAAGATTATAAGCATAATAGTATTAAAAAAGAAGAGACTGATATGTACTATGACAAGTACGATCAACAGCACTATCAAGATATGCTTTTCGGAAAAAATGGCTACATCGGTCCAGATGGAAAACGAAAAGTATCCATGAAGCAATATTATGAAAAGCAGTCCGGCGGCAGTTACACGGTCAGTGGAACAGTTGCTGGCTGGTATACAGCCAAGCATGAAGCAGCTTATTACGGCGGGAATGTCCCTGACGATGAAGGCAGTGATGGCAGACCGCGTGAATTGGTGAAAGAAGCCCTTGAAGCAGCAGCAAAAGATCCGAATATTGACCTCGGTGAATATGATCAATGGGACCGCTATGATGTTGATGGAGACGGCGTTTATAACGAGCCAGACGGCATCATTGATCATCTCATGGTCGTTCACGCTGGCGTAGGTGAAGAGGCAGGCGGCGGACAGCTCGGCTCTGACGCCATTTGGTCTCACCGCTGGTCACTTGGTGATGTATTTGAAATTCCGAATACTGAATCTGAAGCGGGTCAAGGCGGAAAATTAGGAGCATTAGATTACACCATTGAGCCTGAAGATGGTGCAGCAGGCGTTTTCACACATGAATTCGGGCATGATCTTGGTCTTCCTGATGAGTATGATACACAATACACAGGTAAAGGAGAGCCCGTTTCTTACTGGTCTATCATGTCAAGTGGGAGCTGGGCAGGTAAAGTACCTGGTACGGAACCAACAGGCTTTAGTCCATATGCAAAAGAAATGCTTCAAAACCTGCATGGCGGCAACTGGCTTTCAGGACAAACCATTGATGGTAAAACATTAAAGAAAAGCAAAACAGTATTAATTGATGAAGCAGCAACAAAAGGAACCAACCATGATGCGGTTCGCGTAGATTTACCAGATAAAGAGATTGTGGTCACAAAGCCTGCCGAGGGGAAATACGCGTACTTCAGCGGGACGGGTGACAATTTGAATGCAACCATGACGACAACAGGTATTGATTTGTCGAAGGGAAGCAAAGCAGAGCTTACGTTTAAAGCATGGTACGATATCGAAGAAGATTATGATTATGCATATGTAGAAGTTCGTGAAACTGGAACCGAGCAATGGAAAACCATTGCTGGTAACATAACAAATGACCGAAATGAAGCAGGTGCTAACGAAGGTAATGGCATCGACGGAAAATCAGACGGCTGGGTAGATGCAGCCTTTGATCTTTCTGCTTATGCAGGGAAGAAAATCGATCTGCAATTCCGATACACAACCGATGCAGGCTATTCGCTACCAGGCTTGTTCGTAGATGATCTGAACGTAACAGCAAATGGAACGAAAGTGTGGTCAGATGATGCCGAGGGAACGTCCACTTTCACCTTCAATGGTTTCTCGCAGTCTAATGGAAAACAATATGCAGCGCAATACTATTTACTAGAGTGGCGCTCTTATGCTGATGTCGATAAAGGCTTAAAGTCTATCAAACGTGGAGCAAGTCTGATGAGCTATAATAACGGTTTGGTCGTGTGGTATGTCGATCAATCGTATAGTGATAACTGGGTAGGAAAGCATCCAGGGAACGGCTTCCTTGGTGTCGTAGATGCGGATCAGCAAGTATTGAAATGGAGTGACGGCTCCATCGCGGCGACAGGTTTCCAAGTACATGATGCAGCATTCTCTTTGAATCCAAGTACGAAGCTGAATATTGATTATACAGCGACAACAGGCTTAACCTTGGAAGATCGCTATATTCGTCCGACTCGTACATTTAGTGATCAAAAGAATTATGTGAATCCAAATAACCCAGATGCAGGACGCGATGTGCCGACATATGGTCTATCCTTTAAAGTCATTGGACAAAGTAAGGATCGTTCTGTTGGAAAGGTATTAATTTCTAAAAGTAACTAAACAGAAAGCCGGATTCTACCATTGAATCCGGCTTTTTGATGTGTTGAGATAAGGATTTTTATCACATGATCGTTTTTTGATCGAATGTTTGTTCTTTTTTATTTTGATATCCGAATGAAACCATTATATAATAGAGACTGGAAGGTTTTCTTTCATTCACGGTTCTTTTTAGCTGTTAAAAAACAGGAAAGGATGAGCGTTACCAATGAGTTGTGTCACTGCCAAGCAATTAAAGGTGATTCGAGGGACGATGCAGACTTTTTGCAGCCATTTGGAGTATGATGGCCATGGCAAGCTTCATATCAATACCATCATGGCTTTTATTAAAAGGGAATTCGGTGTAAGGAAAATGAAAGACATTCCACAAAGTCGGTTTACTGAAGCGCTAGAATTAATACAAGACTTTGATTTATACACGGACAAAATAGAGATTCGTGATCGTCTATCAGAAAGGAATTAACTAAATTGAATATTTTAGCAATGATTTTAGTAGGAATTGTCGCGATAGAACACATTGTCATCATGTTACTAGAAATGTTTTTTATGGAATCAAAGATGGCTAAGAGATCTTTCCGGCTCCCTGAACACTTACAAAAAGATCCAAATGTGAAGGTGATGTTTGCCAATCAAGGACTTTATAACGGGTTTCTAGCTGCAGGGCTCATTTGGGGGCTCATTCTCGGATCGAATACCGTTGGATATATGATTCAGCTATTTTTCATTCTTTGTGTGATCATCGCAGCGGTATTTGGCGGTGTAACATCCAATAAATCCATTATCATCAAACAAGGAGTACCAGCCTTGCTCGCATTAATTGCGCTTATGCTGGCGATTTAATCTTAAATAAAGCCGCCCCGATAAGGACGGCTTTCAGCGTGTAGACAAACCTTCGCATTCGGTGTCAGTCCTGCGTGCAGGTGCTCACGAATCTCAAATTCGCTCTGCTCCGGTACACGTAGACTTCAAAGGTTTTCTATCACGCTGAAAAGAAGACAAAGGGCTAAAATAAAGATCATTTTAGCCCTTTGTCAACAAGCTGAGCCGCTCTGATAAGGGCGGCTTTATCTTTTTCGAAGACCCATCAAACGGATAATGGATGTCAGACAAAGAGCTACGGCAACAGCCAAAATGATTTTTCCGTACATGACCCCTGTTAGGTTCATCAAGAAGACGGCCAATATGATACAGAGCGTGATGATGATCATCACAATCGAATAGGTTTTCATCTCTTTTCCACTCCTTTAAAAGTTCCCTCCAGCACGAGAGGTCTGTCAATCTTTCCTCATATTATATCACTCAATGGCAATTTTACATGAAATTCCCTACCAACAGAATGTGACATAGTGATGAGATTTGAAGTGATGGCATATTTTTTAGAAAATCGGGTATCACATAAAGAGTTGCATCGAAGTCGAATTGCTTGATATTTAATTGTGCAAAATATAAAATAACCACATGATGAATCGAAAGGATGATCAAGTTGAGTAAGAAAGTTTTATTAGTATCGACAAGCAGCCCGGAAATGAACGGACACCCAACAGGCTTATGGTTAGAAGAATTGGCGGAGCCATTTCACATCTTTAAAGAAAATGAACTAGACGTACAAATTGTCTCCATTCAAGGTGGAACTGTACCGATAGATAAAAATTCAATTCCTGAAGGTGTTCCAGCGCAATATCAGGATGTATTTGAATTACTTCAAGACACAAAGGCGCTAACAGATGTGAACCCAGCTGATTATGATGGGATCTTCTTTGCGGGAGGACATGGCCCAATGATCGACTTTGCATCCAATCAGCTGGTAGCTGATGCGATCTTAGCGATTTCAGAAAAAAATGGTGCAGTCGGAGCCGTTTGCCACGGTGTTTCAGCCTTTGTTGATGTGAAGGATCGTGATGGAAAATCATTTATTGAGGGAAAAAAAATAACAGGGTTCACGAACGAGGAAGAGGATGCCGTTCAGCTGACATCAAAGGTTCCATTTTTATTGGAAACAAAGCTTCGTGAGCAAGGAGCGGTGTTTGAAAAAGGAGAAGCTTTTGCGCCATTCGCTGTTGTTGATGGACAAATCATTACTGGACAAAACCCAGGATCAAGTGCAGAAACAGCACGACTATTTGTCAAAACCATTGTATAAAATGACCAAAAACCAGTCGTAACGCATACGGCTGGTTTTTTTGTTATAAAAATGTCCTAAAAAAGACCGAAACAATTACTGGAATAATGGTAAAATGATCACAGGGTAAAAAACCCAAATGAGGGAAAAGGGGATGTTCCTGTGAGAGCATTTTACGTAAAAATCACCGCAGCTTTACTGTCTGTTTTACTTGTGACAACAGGTTTATTTTCACCAGCGTTAAAAGCAGAAGAAGCGCCAAAATCAGATGGAAAAGTGTCGCCACTGACGGAAAAAGCCATTCAGCAAGTGCAAGAGTCGTTTTTGAAGCAGGATGAAGGAACCGCTATTCAACAGAAGCAAATGAAAAAAACATTTAAAGTAGATAAGAAAAACGGAATAAGTATCAAACGAAAAGCCGCTAAAGATGGAAAGCTGCGCACGTCTGCCGTACGCTCCATTGATGGACTAGCAATCAACCAATCGGCTGTCTTAACAGAGGACGATCCAGTTGATTTATGGTTTTTAAGCACGTCTTCACCCCAGGCACTCATCAGCCGGATTACCTCTTCAAATCCTGATTATTTCGTCCAATTATTTGTTGTTGATTATGAAACAGGACAAGCCTACCCAACGGATCTCATTCAGCCGGCTGGCAGTCTTCTTGGGTTAACCAATTTACCAGCTGGTGATTACGCATTTGGTATCACAAGCGGTGGAGACTTCGGAGACTCCTACACGTTACAGGTTAATGCAAAAAATCCACCTAATTTCACAGGTGCTGTATCTCTATCGTCAACCCTGCAATACTTTGTAGCTGAGTATGCAAATGGTGATGTATTTGCAAATGGCACAAAAGTATATAACAAGCAATCGAAGACAGCAGATTATGAATGGAAGCGTGTGTTTTATTTCTCATATGATGGAAAATATGAACAGAGAACCCATTCGATTTCAAGTGTGAAAGTGAAAAGCATTTCGGCACCAGTGTCGTACTCAGCTCCTTATGCGAGTTCCTCAGAGGCCATTCTCGTCTACTTAGATGTGGAGACATTGTTTATGTACCATCAATCATCGTTTGCAAGCGGGCAATATTATCATGATACCTTTGTTGATACTCTCGGGAAGACAACACCAAGACGCCTAGACCTTGATGATTTGACAAATTACGGCGATCATATTTTAGCCGTTGATTTAAAAACAGGAAAGCCGATTGATTTCTTCAGTGTCCTTAATTTTTACTATGCTGCAGGGATCGAGAAGCTGCCAACAATTAAAACATTGAATTAAGAAAGGCGGTTGACATCAAATCGCCACATGTGTAGAGTAAAGATAATTAAATGACAAAAGTCCACTAGGGGAGTCATGTATGACTGAGACAAGAGAAAATCTTGGACCCTTTGAACCTGATCTAGTTCGTACTAGCGGAGGGAAGTGGAGCTGGACCTTGTCTTATTCATGATTGAATTGATAAGAAGGCCGCTCCATTTGGGGTGGCTTTTTCATTTATTCAACTGAAGAAGAGGAGGCTTTTTTTATGACATTTTCAACGCAATTAAGGAAAGAAGCGGAACCATTATTTGAAGCCATTTATCAGCATCCGTTTGTCAGAGGGCTGGCAGCAGGAAAGCTTGAAAAGGAACAGATCATTCATTACGTCAAACAAGATGCAGAATACTTACATGCATTTATTAAAATTTATGCGGCAGCAATCAGCAGGTGTACAGATAGAGAGGACATTGCCTTTTTCCATCAGCAGATGGCTTTTGTACTAGATAGTGAGACGCATCCTCATCAAAACCTTTGCCGAGTGGCAGGTGTAGCATATGATGAGCTTCAAGGTGCTTCGTTGGCGCCGAGTGCTCATCACTATATTCATCACATGCTGCAAGTCGCACAGGGAGGCACACTTGGAGAAATTATTGCTGTTTTGCTTCCTTGCCCTTGGACATATTGGGAAATAGGCAAACGAATGCTTTCAGACGTGCAGCCTGACCCGGCACATCCATTTTATGAGTGGATCACGTTTTATGGCGGGTTAACTGACTCTGTTACAGTTGAGCTTTGCAAAAGGCTTGATCAGTGGGCGGAAGGAGCAAGTGAGAAAGAAAAAGAAAAAATGAAACAGCACTTCTTCTTAAGCTGTCAGCTTGAGTACAAATTCTGGGAAATGGCGTTCACTGTGGAAGAGTGGCCAGTCAAGCTGGAGGTGCATTCATCATGACGTGGAAGATGAAAGAAGTCGTCCTTGCCGTGATTCTATCTGTGGCGTGCGGTGTGATCTACTTAGGGTGGTCCACTCTTTATTTACCGATTACAGCACTTGTGGGTCCAGCAGGAGGCAATATCATGTTTGGAATTTGGGTGATTGCCAGTCCAATCGTCGCTTATATCATCCAAAAGCCGGGAGCTGCCCTCATTGCAGAAACAGCCGCAGCCTCCGTGGAATTACTGACAGGCAGCCACTTCGGTCTTTCAGCTCTGCTGATTGGTGTATGCCAAGGACTTGGGGCAGAAATCGCCTTCGCTCTTTTTGGTTATAAACGATATCGCATGTGGACACTTATGCTGTCTGGTGCCTTTGCAGCTGTTGGAGCGATGGCATATAGCCTGATGGCCAATGGATTTGGTTATTACACGCCTCAAGTTTTACTCATGACACTTGTGACTCAAATCATCAGCGGTATGATACTTGGGGGATGCTTAGCGAAAGTTGTAGTGGATGCATTATCCAAGACCGGTGTACTGAATCAATATGCCATCATGAAAGAAAAACGAAACAAAGGTGAACAGCATGGATTCATTTCTCGCGTGCAATAATCTCACTGTCCGTTTTTATGAACAGCCTAAGCCCGTTCTGCATGAAGTATCTCTTTCTATTCAAAAAGGGGAAAAGGTGCTCATTTTAGGGCCAAGCGGAAGCGGAAAATCCACGCTCATTTCGGTTCTTGCTGGAATTATTCCAGAACATATGGAAGCAGACGTGCAGGGAGAAGTGATGTTACAAAGACATACAGGCGTCATGTTTCAAGACCCTGATTCCCAGTTTTGTATGCACCGGGTCAATGAAGAAATTGCATTTAGCTTAGAGAACCGTTCTGTACCTCGTGAAGAGATGGATGACATCATTCGGCATCTCATGCAAAAAGTACAACTGGATGTCGATCCGAATACAGATATTCACACATTATCAGGCGGCATGAAGCAGCGATTGGCGCTTGCTTGCTTACTAGCGTTAGAGCCGGATGTTCTGTTCTTTGATGAACCGACTGCACAGCTTGATCCAGCAGGCAGAATGGAGATATTTCAGCTGCTACAGCAGCTTGCAGCTGATCAGGATCAAACCATGATTTTTGTGGAGCATGTGCTAGACGGTGTCATCGAATGGATGGACCGGGTTATTTTATTAGATGATCAAGGCTGCATTTTGGCAGATGGATCTCCGAAAGATGTGATGACAGCATATGAGGGAGAAATGAAAGAGGCAGGCATTTGGCGTCCAAAAATATTTCCCGAGAAATGGTCCACTATTATTCAAGATCCATTTCACCCACTGAGTCAAACACTTATGCAAACCTTTGAGTCAAGCAAAGAGCGGCGTGAGAAAGTCCGATCAACAGATCGAGAGACAATCATTCGAACAGAGGATCTTCAATTAAGCTACGGGAAAAAAAGGATTATGAATGACCTTCGGTTGGATATAAAAGCAGGAGATTGGGTGGCGATCATCGGGGAAAATGGAAGCGGAAAAAGTACATGTCTCAAACATTTAATCCGCTTAGAGCCAATCAAAAAAGGCCATATTTTCTTAAAAGAAAAACATCTCAAAAAGTGGTCTGACCGATTACTATATGAAAAAGCAGGCTTTGTTTTTCAAAATCCAGAGCTGCAATTTATACAAGACACGGTGTTTGATGAAATCGCATTTGGCGGAAGACAGCGAAATTGGCCAGAATCAGTTGTACAAGAAAAAACGGTTCAGCTATTGGAAGAGTTCGGCTTAGAGAAGCATGCGAAAGCACATCCTTTCACCTTAAGTTTAGGGCAAAAAAGAAGATTAAGTGTCGCCACAATGCTTCTTTTTGATCAGGATGTATTAATGTTAGATGAACCGACTTTCGGGCAGGACGAAAAAACGGCGAAGGAATTAATCAGACGTTTAAAAGAGCGCCAACGCCAAGGCACCACTGTTATGATGGTCACACATGATATGGAGATCGTCGATGAGTGCGCAGATCAGGTGCTGCTTTTTCACCAAGGAGAGCATGTGTATGATGGCACGCCTTATGATTTATTTTCAAATCAGAAACTCGTTGATTCTTATCAGCTGAGAGTGCCTTTGCATTATCGCTATGTGGCTGAAAGAAAGGACGTGCTGACGATTGCAAAGTAATCACTCCTTTCTATCCACTGTGAATCCAGTTATGAAATTACTCGCTCACCTTCTTGCAATGTGCTGTCTGATGGCGATTTCTGATCCTAAAACAACGTTCATCATCTGGCTGTTTGCTCTGGGCATCGGGCTTGTACTAGGCAGTTGGAATATCAAGTATCTTATCACAAGATTTATCCCTTATTTGATCTTTTTTATTCTTGTGTTTTGGATGATGGCGGCCTTCGGCAAGGGGGATCATACTGTTTGGAAGTGGGCCTGGTTTCATGTCACAGAGGAGAGTTTAAGAAATGGACTCACCATATCTCTCAGAATGCTTGGCTTTGTGACATTTGGTCTCCTTTTTACCTCCACAACAGATTTGACAGCCTTTATGATGAGCTTAATACATCAATGCCGAATGTCACCAAAATGGGCGTATGGAATGCTTGCCGGCTTCCGGTTTATCCCGTTGTTTCAAAGTGAATTAAAGCAAATGAAGGCTGCGCATAAAATCAGAGGCTACAAGCAAAAAAACAGCTGGAAAGCCTTTATACGTTATGCACTACCCCTTTTCACGCAGGGCGTACGAAAATCTGAACGCCTAGCGATTGCGATGGAAGCAAGAGGCTTCACAGGGACGAGGGAGCGAACGTATTATCATATCATCAGCACCTCATGGATCGACTATTTGTATCTTTTTTTCATAGGTGTCAGTGTCTCCATATGCATTTTCTTTTTTTAAAAACACCCACATTCTCTTGATAGAATGTGGGCTTTTTATATGTCTTAGGTCATTTGATTGATATTAGTACACATTGCAGGCTGGAATAGATCATATAAAGAACCGATAAAGAAGGTGTACTGAGAAAAAGAGAGGATGAACGTGAGCGAATGTCACAGAGAATTGATAACATAATAGACGCTTTACCAATCATTGGACTAGCTATGAGAGAGCAACTAACCTTTTCTGTTTTAGGGAAAGAGAAGGTTCTTTATTATCAGCAACATGGGGACATTGATTTAGGTTTTAAAGCTGGTGATACAGTGGCTGATGGATTTCAAAACTTTGCGATGCTGAAAAATGGGAGAGAGCCATCGTTTATCCAAATCCCGAAAGAAGTATATGGGATTCCTATGGATATCGTAGCCGTCCCGATTACAGATGAGACTGGTCAAGTTGCCGCTGCCTTCTGTGTTGCATATGACCAAACCAATCAACAACGATTAGATCACATCATGACGGAGAGCAACCAAGCTTCCGAAAAACTAGTCGCGATGGTACAGCAAGTTGCCGCACATTCAGAGGAACTACAAGCGACAAGTGAACAAATTCTACAAAATACGAAAACCACTGTCGAAAATTCCTCTAAAATCAATCAAGTGTCCAATCTCATCAAAGGTATCTCTGATCAAACGAACTTACTCGGACTCAACGCATCCATAGAGGCTGCAAGAGTAGGTGAAGCAGGGGCAGGCTTTGGAGTGGTCGCAACAGAAGTGAGAAAGCTATCCACTCATGCGAAGCAAGCGACAACTGATATCGAAACAGCGCTAAAAGATGTACAGAGCTCTATTAAAGGAATGGAAGAAGAAATTTCACAAATTGTGGCTTCCTCTGAACATCAAGCAGAGCTTGTCGGCACTTTTACAAAAATTATTGAAGGACTTCACGAAACAAACGAAACGATGAAAACATTGGCAGACGACTTAGTAAACTATCAAGTGAAATAAAAACTTCCGGACCAAAACCTCCAGCTGTATCGGAGGTTTTTTAACGTTTTAAGGTGAGATATGTGTCAGGATATTGACCGGTTGATCGCTGACAGGCAGGGTACACTTCTGTATGATAGAAAAAGAGAGACCAGTTTGGTCTTTAGACCTATTCATAAGGAGGAAGATCATCATGACACAATCAGCGAAGCTGCAAGAAATACTCGCGCCTTACCGTCCGTTGTTAAAGCAAACCGAAAAACCAATGATTCAATTAAAGATGAAACAAGGAAAAACAGGACCATACGACAGCAAAATAGCTGGTGATCCTTACTTCCCAAAAAACGACGTATATCCAGTTGACGGTGAAGGACACCCTATGAAGCTTTTGGCACAAATGAATTTCGGTCAGCTGCCGAAGCTGAAAGATTATCCAGAAACAGGACTTCTGCAAATCTTTATTTCTGTGCATGATGATCTTTATGGGATGAATATTGACCATAAAACAGAGCAAAAAGATTTTCGGATCAAATTCATTGAGGAACCTTTCTTAGCAGAAGAAGAGTTATTAACTGATTTTTCTTTTGTGAAAATCCCAGATGATTTTTATTTTCCTGTCACGAAGGAAGGCGCGATTACAGGTGAATTATCAAGCGAAACGATCAGCGTAGGAGATTTTCGATTTGAAAAAGTCACAGGCAAACAAAGCTGGGACCTATTTGAAGATGCGAATGTTGATGCTGATGAAGCAGATGCCCTGCTAGATGAATTTTATGACATAGCGAGTGGCTTTGGTCATAAATTAGGCGGGTATCCAGGGTTTACACAAGAGGACCCGCGTACATATGTAGATCAAGAACATACCGTTCTATTATTGCAAATTGACTCAGATGATGAAGTTGACCTGCTGTGGGGAGATTGCGGGATCGCCAACTTTTTTATCAAACCAGAAGACCTCAAACGGAAAAATTTCGAGAATATCGCCTATAATTGGGATTGCTCCTAATTTTGTAAAAAACACTCTTCATAGAGTGTTTTTGTGTATGTTTTTAGCCTGTTTTGCCCCTATTTCGTCATTTTTGAGAGGTAATATGTCATTCTTTCTAGTTGACCGTATCAAAAAAAAATGTAAAATCATCTTAAAGTCCTCTTTTTTGAAGATAATAATAAAATGACATATCAATCTACAATGAGATGCTCGAAAAAGTGGAATGTACTGGGGGGTATCAATTGATCATTTCGAAAGTAATCAATAATAATGTAGTCAGTGCGTATGATGACGAGCAGCATGAACTGGTCATTATGGGCAGAGGGGTCGCGTTTCAAAAGAAAAGCGGAGACCCGATTGACGAAGAACGTATCGAAAAAGTATTTTCCATTCAAAATAAAGATATATCAGAAAAATTCAAAACCCTGCTTTATGATATTCCAATCGAGTATATGCAAGTGTGTGAGGCGATTATTGATTATGCGAGAACGACCCTTAACAAAAATTTAAATGACAGCATCTATGTGACGTTGACGGATCATATCACCTTTGCCATCGAACGTCATCAAAAAGGAATGGACATCAAAAATGCTTTGCTCTGGGAAATTAAACGGTTGTACAAAGAGGAGTTCATGTGCGGTGTAGAAGCGATACGTATCATACAGGACAAGCTCAACATCCATCTTCCTGAGGATGAAGCAGGCTTTATTGCCATGCATATTGTCAATGCAGAGCTCAATGAGGAAATGCCAAATGTTATTCAAATCACGAAGCTCATTCAAGATATTTTGAATATCGTAAAGTATCACTTTCAAATTGATTTGGACGAGGAATCATTAAATTATTTCCGTTTTGTCACGCATTTAAAGTTTTTTGGACAGCGCCTGTTTAACGAAACACAAATGGAAAATCAAAATGAATTTCTGTATGAAGTGGTAAGAGAAAAAAACACAGCAGCTTTCCAATGCGCCGAAAAAATTAATGCGTATGTTCAAAAAGAACACAACCGAAGTCTCATAGAAGATGAGATGTTATACTTAACTTTGCATATCGACAGAGTAATAAAAAGAAAATAAATTCAAAAAGAAAGCGTTGACATCACAAAATTAACATGATAATTTATAACTATAAACTAAATAACCCACAATCTTTTAGGATTGTTACTGATCAAGCAGGCAAAACCTAAATCATTGTCCCTATCTCTGATAAGGCATGATTTAGGTTTTTTTATATCTAAAGACTTATAAAATTCAATAATGATCAATCGCTATGAAGGATTGTTACTGGTTAAGCAGGCAAAACCTAAATATCGATTAATGTCTGAATCGCTATTTTTCGGGCATTAATGGATGTTTAGGTTTTTTCTATATCAAGATTTAATCAACGATTGGAGGGTAATACAATGAACCACAAACAAACAGCAAAAGAAGTTTTAGAGCTTGTCGGCGGTGAAAAGAATGTCAAGCACGTCACGCACTGTATGACAAGACTTCGCTTCAACTTATACGATGAAAGCAAGGCGGATAAGGAGCAACTGCAATCAACAGATGGCGTCATGGGTGTGAATCAAAGCGGCGGTCAATACCATGTCATTATCGGCAATGATGTCTCAAATGTCTATCAAGCGATGATTGCTGACTCAGGCCTGTCAATAGATGTAAAGTCAGGCGGTACAGAAGAAGCATCAAAACAAAATGTGATATCAAAGCTTTTCGATTTTATCTCTGGTGTCTTCACGCCGATTCTTCCAGCCATTGCTGGAGCCGGTATGATCAAAGGGATATTGGCACTGATGCTGACGTTCCAGTGGATATCAGATAAAAGCAGTACGTATGCGATTTTAACAGCTATCGGAGACGGAGCCTTTTACTTCTTACCGATTCTGCTTGCTGTAAGCGTAGCTAAAAAGCTTGGCACAAATCAGTATATCGCCGCTGCCATTGCAGCAGCAGCACTGCATCCGCAGTTAACCGCTTTACTGGGCGCAGGAAATACAGAATTTCTAGGCTTGCCAGTGGTTGCCGTTGTCTACTCTTCATCGGTGATTCCAATTCTACTCACAATCTGGCTCGGCTCATATGTTGAAAGATTTGCAGAAAAATATAGTCCGAAATCATTAAAAATTATCCTTGTTCCAACTGTTACACTTCTTGTCGTTGTACCAATTATGCTCATAGCGGTTGGACCGCTTGGCGCAATTATCGGAAATGGCCTTTCAGGCGGAATTGATTTATTGTTTAAACATGCAGGTATTTTAGCCGGACTTTTAATCGGCGGCTTCATGTCACCATTGATCATTACGGGCATGCACTATGCGCTTGTTCCAATCATGATCAACAATATTACATTAAATGGTTTTGACTACATTATTCCAATGATGTTTGTTGCAAATATGGCACAAGCTGGCGCAGCATTCGGTGTTTTCTTAAAATCAAGAAACAAAACATTCAAATCATTGGCGATGTCTACAAGCATCACAGCGTTAATGGGGATTACTGAACCTGCTATGTATGGTGTGAACATGAGATTGAAAAAGCCGTTCATTGCAGCTCTTATTGGTGCAGCAGCAGGCGGCGTGTTCATGTCCATCTTTAAAGT
The DNA here is from genome assembly GCF_024498355.1 of Bacillus pumilus. GTDB lineage: Bacteria > Bacillota > Bacilli > Bacillales > Bacillaceae > Bacillus > Bacillus pumilus_P. The sequence goes on along the minus strand of NZ_CP101833.1, from coordinate 3,465,937 downwards.
GAAATCATATGTGGTGTCTGGATCAGCAGGTATTCCAGGTATCCCAACGTTCATCGGACCAACGTTTGTCTACTCAATAATCGGTTTAGTCATCGGCTTTGCTGTGGCAACCATCATGACACTTGTACTTGGATTCAAGGATGTACCAGTGAAAGATGAAACAAAAGCAGACAAACCGGAAGAAAAGAAAGATACAGAAGCGCTTCAAAATCAAGTGGTACAAAGCCCACTTGAAGGTCAATTAAAGCCGTTAAATCAAGTAAATGATGCAACATTCTCTAATGAAATCATGGGTAAAGGTACTGCCATTGTACCAACAGTTGGACGTGTTGTTGCACCGTTCAACGGCAAGGTTGAAACCATTTTCCAAACAAAACATGCGATTGGATTAAAGAGTGACAAAGGTACAGAGCTTCTCATCCATGTTGGGATTGATACGGTGAAGCTTGGCGGAAAGCATTTCACAAGTCATGTGCAGTCCGGTGATCTTGTTCAAGCAGGAGATGTGCTGGTTGAATTTGATATCAAGGGTATTCAGCAAGAAGGCTATGATGTCACCACGCCTATTATCGTCACCAACACAAACGATTTTGCACGAGTTGATGCGAAAACAGATGGAACGATCATAGAGAAAGAGACATTGCTCACAGTCAGTGTCAAAGAAAATGAGGAGGTCTTTCAACATGAACAAGTTAGAAAAAACATTTCCTAAAGGTTTCTTATGGGGCGGCGCTGTTGCTGCCAACCAAATTGAAGGCGCTTATAACAAAGGTGGAAAAGGCTTATCTACAGCTGACGTATCTCCACATGGCATTATGCACCCATTCGATGAATCAATGAAAGACCTTAACTTATATCATGATGCAATCGACTTCTACCATCGCTATAAAGAAGATATTGCACTCTTTGCAGAAATGGGATTCAAGTGCTTCAGACTATCGATTTCTTGGCCGCGTATTTTCCAAAATGGCGACGATGCTGAACCAAATGAAGAAGGTCTTGCTTTCTATGACAAAGTGTTTGATGAACTTCACAAGCACGGGATTGAGCCAGTTGTGACCATCTCTCATTATGAAATGCCTCTTGCACTTGTGAAAAACTATGGCGGATGGAGAAACCGTAAGCTTGTGGATCTTTACGAAACATACGCTAAAACATTGTTCACGAGATATAAAGACAAAGTGAAATATTGGATGACTTTTAATGAAATCAACGTCGTGTTACATGCCCCTTTCACAGGTGGCGGACTTGTATTTGAAGAAGGCGAAGACGAGAAAAGCATTCAATATCAAGCAGCCCATCACCAATTTGTTGCAAGTGCTTTAGCTGTTAAAGCGGGACACGAAATCATTCCAGATGCGAAAATTGGCTGTATGATTGCAGCTATGACCACATATCCGTACAGCTCAAGACCAGAAGATATGTTTGCTGCGATTGATCAAGACCGGAAAACATTGTTCTTCTCAGATGTACAGGCAAGAGGCTACTATCCAGGATACATGAAACGTTATTTACGTGAAAATGGAATCACCATTGAGTTCCAAGATGGTGACGAAGACATTTTAAGAAACCATACAGTGGACTATATCGGCTTCAGTTATTATATGAGCTTTGTGGCAAGTACAGATCCTGCAATCCTTGATCAGGCTGAAGGTGGGAATCTATTTGCAGGCGTGAAAAACCCATACCTTGAAGCAAGTGATTGGGGCTGGCAAATTGATCCGAAAGGACTTCGTACGACGCTTAATCAGCTGTATGACCGCTACCAAAAACCATTGTTTATCGTAGAAAATGGATTGGGCGCTGTCGATCAAGTGGAAGAGGACGGATCGATTCAAGACGATTACCGGATTGATTACCTCAGAAGCCACTTGCTAGAGGCAAGAGAAGCGATCGCAGACGGAGTAGACCTGATCGGTTATACAAGCTGGGGCCCAATTGACCTTGTCAGTGCTTCAACTGCTGAAATGAAAAAACGCTACGGCTTCATTTATGTCGACCGTGATAATGAAGGAAACGGTACATTAGATAGAAAGAAAAAGAAAAGCTTCGATTGGTATAAACAAGTGATTGCTACGAATGGTGATTATTTAGATGTATAAAAGAAAGAGACAAACCGCTGATGATGCGGTTTGTCTCCAGATTGTAGAGAAACTCATGTTTTTCTACAATCTTTTTTATTTTTAACGTATGTATGAAGAATGAAATGTATTGAAAAAGGCCTCCCACACACCTAGCCTAGCTTCGCTAGGTGTGTGGCAATCTTCTTCATGTTCTGGCACGCAGCTGTGAGAAGAACTTGCTCACTCACATTCTGTTTTCCCCTCAACCGGCAGTAGCGAAGCCCGTGCAGTTGTTTTGAATCTGCAAAGCTTCGCTCTATTTTTTCTTTTCTTTTTTTATATAGCTCTTTTCCAGAGACAGATAGACGATTTTGTCTGATCTTTTCTTTATGTTCTTCCCACACGTGTCTTGAGATCACTTTTTGATGATTTTTAGATCTTGTACAGCTTTCAAGGAAAGGACACGATGCACATTTTTTAGGATCTGATTTGTAGAACCTATAACCTTTTCGATCAGTTGTCGTATATAAAAGCTTCTCACCATTTGGACATATGTAATGATCATGTTTAGAATCATACTGAAATTTCCACTTCTCAAATAATCCTCTTGTTGGATGAAAACGTCTATGGGCAATAACACCAAAAATATGTCGATCAGATAAACCTTTACAGATTGGTGTTGTTAAATAACCAGAATCAAGGGCAACAGCTTCTACTTGAAAACCAAATCGTGCGATTTGGAGATCCAATCGATCAAGATAGGGAACAGAATCATGGACATTACCGGGCGTGACATGGGCATCAGTGATGATATTGTATTTCATATCTGTTGTACGGTGGTCTAGATAGAAAAAGCCTTCAGGCTTATTTTCACGATAAAGATAGCCACTTTCAGGATCAGTCGTACTTTGGCGAATGTCTTTTTTCGTTTTCACCTCCTCTTTTTCCTTTAAGGGCTTTTTTCCGTGTACCTCTCGATCTTCTTGAACGGCTTCATCTAATTCTTTCATATAGTTCTGAGTATCTTGTTCGATCGTTTTTCTCGTATATTTATGTTTATTGGCATTCGCTTTTAGATGGGTTGAATCGGTAAAAAGGACACGACCTCCAACCATATCGTGATTGATGGCTTGTAGCACAATCTCATCAAAAATATCTTGAAAAATCGTTGTATCTTTAAATCGAGTACGACGATTCCAACTAATGGTGGAATGATGAGGAACGGGGTCATTGATATTCAAACCTAAAAACCATCTATACGCCATGTTATAGTAAATTTCTTTTTCAAGCTGTCTTTCTGAACGGATACCATACAGGTATCCGATAAACATCATTTTGAACAGAATGAGTGGATCAAGAGAAGGGCGACCTTTATTCTCACTATAATATGGTTTTACTTTGTCTATGATAAATGAAAAATCAATGTACTGATCAATTTTACGAAGCAGGTGATCCTCTTCGACCAGTTGATCTAGCAATACAAATTCGGCTTGGTGCTGAGAAGAATTTCTAGTGTGGAACATGAGAAAAACACCTTCCTTTAGTATGCTTTTCTCTATTATAAAACGGGGGAATGGAAACTTTAAGGAAAAAAATAAAGCTGTCGAGATTTTCTCGACAGCCTGGAGACAAACCGCTGATGATGCGGTTTGTCTCTTTTTTCGTCAAGGGACTATGAAGTCCACACTTGATCAGCAATCTCAATCACATGACGCAGCTTTTCCCATTGCTGCTCTTCTGTTAACAGATTGCCTTCCTCCGTGGATGCGAATCCGCATTGTGGACTCAAACAAATTTGGTTAATGTCCACATATTGAGCCGCTTCCTCGATTCGTTTTTTAATTTGTTCAACCGGCTCAAGCTCACCGTACTTTGAAGTCACAAGACCAAGTACGATTTGAAGATTTGGGTTCTTCACATATCGAAGAGGCTCAAATCCGCCAGAACGATCGTCGTCAAATTCTAAAAAGAGGCCATCAAGATCTAAACCAGCAAAAATCGTTTCTGCCGCTGCTTCGTAACCACCTTCAGCTGCCCATGTTGATTTAAAATTGCCACGGCAAATGTGCATTGTGATGACTAAATCCTCTGGGCGATCGGCAACGGCTTCATTGATTGTTTTTGCAAACGACTCACGAAGTTCATCTTCCTCGCGGCCAAAGGCTTTGATTTGTTCATGACCTTTTTCAGAAAAGAACACTGCCCATGCCGTATCATCTAGCTGCAAGTAGCGGCAGCCTGCATCATAAAAAGCACGGATGGCTTTCTTATACGCCTGGGCCACATCATGGTGGAAATCATCTAAGCTGTCATACACACCTTCATCAAGCTTTCCACGGAAAAAGAGCATATTCGGACTTGGAATCGTCATTTTTGCCGTATGATCACCAGCGATGCTGTGAAGGAAGCGGTAATCTTCTAGCATTGGGTGATTTGTAAAATCGATCTTGCCTGTTACCTTAATGCCTCGTGCTTTTGTCGTAGTGTTGTGGAATTGAATGCCCTGATCTGCTTCAAATCCTTCGACCCCATCAAGTCCTTCAAGAAAGTCAAAATGCCACCATGCACGTCTGAATTCTCCGTCTGTCACAACCTCTAATCCAATCTCCTTTTGCTTCTCCACAATACGTGTGATTTCTGCATTTTCAATTTGTCGGAGCTGCTCTGCTGTCAGCGTACCGTCTGCTTTTTGCTTACGTGCTTCTTTGATGCGCTCTGAACGGAGTAAACTTCCTACTTGATCTGCGCGAAATGGCGGCTTTGTTGTTTTCTTTCCAATGGTTTGTACTTGTGTCATGCTGAATCCCTTCCTTCTACAGGTTGAATATCAAATAAAAAAGCTCTTCCTTGGATAAGGAAGAGCATCATATACTGTGAGATCTCTGCCTTATCTTCAAACAAGCGTGTGCTTGCTTAAGGAATTAGCACCATTCTGTTCCTAGGAACAGCGGTTGCCGGGTTTCACAGGGCCAGTCCCTCCACCACTCTTAATAAGGTTACCTTTTGATTCAATTTTCTTAATATACACAATTATTCAATCTTTTCGAGAAAAAGTCAATGGTTTTTACAATTTATTTTCCTACATAAACAAATCAGCGACAAGAACACCAGCTAGTCCGACAAGTGAAAGAACAGTGACCATCAATGTCCATGTTTTAAAGGTTTGGGCCATTGACAGGTTAAAGTATTCTTTATAAATCCAGAAACCCGCATCATTCACGTGAGAGAACGTAATACTTCCGGCACCTGTTGCGATCACCATTAATTCCGGGCTGACACCCGTTAATCCAATAAGTGGTGCAGAAATGCCAGCCGCGGTGAGACCGGCGACAGTTGCTGACCCTAATGATACACGCAGGACAGCAGCAATCAGCCAGGTGAGGAGCAGGGGAGAAAGAGTGCTTCCTTGCATGATCCCCGCAATGTATTGATCGACGCCGCTATCGATGAGCACCTGTTTAAAAGCGCCGCCGCCTGCAATAATTAATAGAATCATTGCAATGGAGCCAATAGAATCCGTGATCGACTTCATGACTTCCTGCATGCTTTTGCCCCTGCCAAGTCCAAACGTGTAGATGGCAAGCAGCACTGAGATTAATAGCGCAATCGCCGGTTCACCTAAAAACTCAGCTGTTGGCAAGAATGGAGAGGATGGGAAGAAAATTTCTAAAAATGCTCTGAATGTCATAAGTAATACAGGCAAAACAGCGGTAAAAATGCTAATCCCGAAGCTTGGCATTTCCTCTTCTGTAAATTCCTTTGGATTAAATAAGTTTTTCGGTATATGTGCATGCAATTGATCTTTTTGAAATAGTTTCGTAAACAGTAGTCCGCCTACTAACACAGCAGGAATTGCTAAAATAATTCCAACTAACAACGTTTGTCCCATGTTTGCTTGAAAGACATTGGCAATGGCTGTCGGCCCTGGATGAGGAGGGAGGAAGCCATGTGTTGTGATGAGTGCAGCGACGAGCGGCATGCCAACATACAACACAGGAAGTCTTGCGGCTTGAGCAATGGTAAAGACTAATGGAATTAAGATAATGAATCCGGTTTCATAAAACAGAGCAATTCCAATAACAAATCCAGTCAGCATTGTTGCCCATTGGATTTTCCCAATGCCGAATCGGTCAATGAGCGTCATCGCAATGCGCTGGGCGCCGCCAGAATCAGCCATCAATTTACCGAGCATCGCTCCAAAACCGAGAACCAGTGCTAGATGCCCGAGTGTACTACCGAGTCCTTTTTCGACGGAAGCAATCGCTTCAAGTGGTGACATACCTTCTAAAACAGCAACAATTAAAGAGACAATAATCAACGAAATGAAAGCGTTTAACTTAAAGACAACCATGAGTAAAAGCAATAACAAAACGCCAAGTCCAATAAAAACTAACGACATGGTCTTTCCTCCTTTGTGGTGCATAAGGGAGCGAGAACACTCCCTGCGCTTTATCCTTCAAGTATTTCTACAGCTTCTTTTAACGTATCCTTTGAGCCAACATTTCCCGGGAAAATCACGTAAGAAATGAAGGGGAATTTACTTTCTTCTCCTGTTTGCCAAACGGGAATACCAGGTTTAATTTGACCTGCAACAGTCGCACGTTTGACGCTAAGCCCTCTTGTTCCAATATCACTTGAGGTAATTCCACCTTTGGCAATGAGATATTTAGGGCGAATTGTGAGACGCTGGACAATGCTTGTCACAGCATCACTAATTTGAACGGAAAGCTTTAATTCCTCCTCTTGACGATTGTCCCCAAGGTCAAGGCGTTCTCTTCTTGTATAAACAGCAACAGATTGACCGGATGCTAACAACATTTCGGTTTGCTCAATCACGCGGTCAATTTCCTCTTGAAATTCTTTGGATTCTAACACGAGATGTGTATTAAATTCAATAAAAGCGATCTCTTTATTTTGCTGCAGCGCTCTTAATTGTTCCGTTGTTTTTTTGACATGAGAACCAACCATGATAAGACCACCGTTTGGGCTTTCTTCTTGTATCAAGTCTTTTCTTGTTAATAAGGATTGGTCGTGGATGCCGCCAAGTACTTTTGTGAGAGCAGCCGCACTTCTGAAAATAAATTGCTGACCTGCTTGGGTGGCATCAATGAGGGCGGTGACAAAGACTTTGACATCGTCATAATCTACAGCGTTCACAGCCACCTTTTGAAAATCCTTCACGGTCATGAGCTGCTCCTTGATTTGATCAATGCGTAAAGCCCGTATATCTTCTAACGAAATGTAGGTGGTGTTCTTTTTTGTGAACGTTCCGCCTGATTTTTCTTCAATCCACTCCCCGAGATGAGACGACTGAAAGCCGAATGTACGGTCTCGTGCAAATTCTGTATCACCAGCAGGAATCAAGTCGTGTCCTTCCTGTACGTAGTGGATATTGTTGATCGTAAAGCGTCCGCCTTCTTGGAAAAAGGGAAGAATGATTTCTCCGTCAAATTGGAAGGAGCTTCGTTGTTCAATGGTTGTTCTGAGTACTTCAGTTTCCAGCGGAAAGTGTCCACGCAGGGTAGAATCTCCCCGGCTGACAATGATGAAATCTTGATGAAGCCGCTCAGCTACTTTCACAATCGTTGAAGCAATCGTTTCGTGCGCAGCGGCAGTTTCTTTCTCAGTCATACTGCGAGAATTGGTTAAAATAAAGAACATACGGCTGTCTTCAAGAAAACCGGCTTCAATGCTTTCCTCTGACCAATCAGTGAAAACGGAGACGCCATGTACGGTTTGAATACCTGTTGGATCATCGTCTAATACAATGATTTTATGCTGAAAATGGCTTAGTGCTTGTTCATATGCCGTTTGAATGCTCTTTGAATCCGCTTTCGGAATGGCATTCAGTATTTCAGTGCTTTGCATCATGATCATCTCATCCTTTCTTCACTTCGACATGAGCCATTTTTTCGTAATATTGAACGATGCCGCCATGATCAAGTCCAGACTTTCCGTCTGCTTTGAGGGCATGGAAAATTTCAAGCAGCTGACTAGAAAGAGGGAGAGGAACTCCGATATCATGGGCAGTTTCCATCACATTGGTTAAATCCTTTAAGTTGATGTCGATGCGTCCGCCAGGTTCAAAGTTTCGATCCAAAATCAGTGGGACCTTTGCATCGAGAACGGCGCTCCCTGCCAGTCCGCCACGGATCGCTTCATACATTTTATCAATCGCAATGCCTGATTTAGCGGCAAGAACGAGCGCCTCAGACATAGCAGCAATATTTAAGTTGACGATGATTTGATTGGCAAGTTTAGCTGTTGTCCCGCTTCCGTTTGTCCCAACTAATACGACTTCTGTGCCCATCGCGAGCAGGACATCCTTTACTTGTTCGAAGATGGCTTCTTCGCCGCCAGCCATAATAGCAAGTGTCCCGTCTATCGCCTTTGGTTCTCCGCCGCTGACAGGTGCGTCCATAAATTCTACCTGGTGCTGTTTTGCTAGGGCGGCCAATGCTCTAGAGGTAACTGGTGAAATAGAGCTCATATCTATGATGACTGTGCCAGGTTTAGCTGTAGCTAAAATGCCATGATCACCTGATATAACTGCTTCTACATGCTCGCCTTTAGGAAGCATCGTGATGATGACATCGCTTTCAGAAGCTGCCTCAGCTGCTGAAAAAGCGCCCTTTGCTCCTGCTTCTTGTAATGCTCGAATGGCTTCCTCGTTCAGATCAAACACAGTCACAGTATGACCGGCTTTTAATAGATTGAGTGCCATAGGTTTTCCCATAATTCCTAGTCCAATGAATCCAATCTGTTTTGTCACTTTGTCCGCCTCCCATATAGAAAACCCTTACAAAAAGCGCTTTCTTTTCTGAATGTTAGTATATATACTATCTAATTTAAATAATAGTAGAAAAAAAACTATTGCTCATTTAATGTACATGACGTGATAGGAACGTGTCAACGGAAAATATGAGAAAAGTCACAAAAAAAGACCGGAATCAGCTCCGGTCTTATGCGTTCATGTTTTATTTTTAGCTACGGCTAATCGAGATCGTTTCACGTTTTCAATGGCATTTGATCCTAGCTCTAAAACAGCTGCGACATAAAGAACATCAATGATGACGAGCTGGTTAATACGGGAGATCATAGAGTCGGATCGATATGTTGTTTCCCTTGATGAACTGAGCATGTGAAAGTCAGAGCGCTTTGCGAGCTCTGATTTCGGATAGCTCGTGATAGAGGCAATTGCTGCCCCCTTTTCTTTTGCAAATTGCACGGCATCAAGAATTTCTCTGCTCTCTCCTGAATGGGAGATCGCGACGATAAAATCGTGTTCCGTGGCGTGTGTTGCAATCATATTCATCATATGTGGATCACTGCACAGACTCACTTCAAAACCAAGCTGGAGGAACTTATGATAAGCATCTCCTGCAATAAAACTGGACGCACCTGCTCCAAAGAAGACGGTTTTATGTGCCTGTTTCATTTGTTCGATAAATTGAGTCACGGCTTGATCTTCTAAAATATGCTTCATATCCTGAATCGAGTTTGTTGTTAACTCTATGACCTTATGTTTAATATCTGCTACACTATCAGATGCCTCGATCTCGCCGTATATGGATTGAGGAGTATTGGTCGCAATATCCTGCGCGACATGGACACGAAACACTTGGTACGATTCATAGCCAATTTTTCGTAAAAACCGAAAGATCGTCGTTTCACTTGTGTTACATTCAGCTGCGAGTGCACTAATGGAATGAAGCACAACTTTCTGAGGGTTTTGTAAAATGTAATTGGCAATCTTTTTCTGGGTTGGGGACAAACTATGAAACGTTGTCCGAATATGACTAAAAATATTCTCTTCTATGATAAACACCACACTTCATCTAACATTCTACATTAAGCATACAGGAACTTATGAAAACGGTAAACAAACCCGATGTGGAAAAGAGAAGAATAATATGGAAATGACGCTTCTTTTGGTTCTTTTGTCACGGTATACTCAATTGGTAATAGAAGAAAATAGGGGTTTTTACTATGACAATGAAAAAAGGCCTAACGATCAGCCTGATTATTTTTTCGCTGATTGTTTCGTTGTTTGCTCCAGTTGGATCTGTGGTTATGAAATCGCACCATACTATCAAGGAATTCCTATGATTCAAGTACCTGCAAAGGTGTATAAATAAAAAGAGAAACGGCCACTGGATGTGGTCGTTTCAGCGTGTAGACAAACCCTCGCATTCGTTGTCAGTCCTGCGCGCTGGTGCTCACGAATGTCAAATTCGCTCCGCGCCAGTGCTCGTTCTTCCTAGACTTCAAAGGTTTTCTATCACGCTGAAAAGAAGACAAAGGGCCACTGGATGTGGTCGTTTATTATTGTGTCTAAAACACGTTCTTACACAAACAAAAAGAACCCCTGATGAGGCTCTTTCTTTGAATTTATACTTGTTTAGGTGCATCGTTTAGTGGATGGCGGCGTTTGCCGTTGTAGTGGCGGCGCATACGAAAGATTTCAAACTCCGAAAGCTCTGCGCTTTTTCGTTTTTGGGTGCGGTTATCTTTTTTGAAAGAGAAAAGTAAGTAGCAGCAAAGTGAAGCGATAATCAATAAAATCATCATATGACATTCCTCCAATTCATCCTATTCTTTCAGTGTAGACAGGGTGAGTGATGTTTATAACTGAAAATAAGCAGCAGAAACGGTTTAGTTCTTAAGGTTTAGATGATCTGCTAATTTAGGTCTAAAATACTGGTTGTTTTTAACTATTATATTTCCAATTATTTCACTCGTCAAGAAGAATTTTTCTGGGGTTGTCTATATTAGTACGATTAAGTGTCACAAAAGTTTCAGAATATTGTAAACTTTTATTAAAAAACCGTTCCCGAACAGGAACGGTTGTAAACATGTCTATGCTTTTTCTTCAAATAAACGTGCGATTTCCACGATGACTTCTGTTGCTTTCACCATGTTTTCCACTGAAATAAATTCATATTTACCGTGGAAGTTTTCTCCGCCAGTAAAGATGTTTGGTGTTGGGAGACCTTTATATGAAAGCTGAGAGCCATCTGTACCGCCGCGTATAGGTTCGATCACAGGTGTCACTGAGCGGTTTTCCATTGCTTCATGGGCAATGTCCACAATATGTTTAACCGGCTCAATTTTTTCTCTCATATTATAATATTGATCCTGAATGCTGAGGGTGATACTGTTTTCGCCGTAGACCGCTTTTAAGTCATTTGCAATCTTTTCAAATAGTGCTTTGCGATTGTTGAACTTCTCTTTATCAAAATCACGGATAATATATTGCAGCTCTGCTTCTTCCACTTCTCCTACAAACTTCGTCAGGTGGAAAAAGCCTTCATATCCTTCTGTATACTCCGGAGATTCATCTGAAGGGAGTTTGTTGTGAAAGAGCATCCCGATCTTCGCAGCACTGACCATTTTGTCTTTCGCTGTACCTGGATGGACGTTGTTTCCTTTAATCGATACCTTGGCACCTGCTGCGTTGAAGCTTTCATATTGAAGCTCTCCAAGCGGTCCGCCGTCAATGGTATAAGCATAGGAAGCGCCAAAGGCATCGACATCAAATTTGTGCGGTCCTCTGCCAATCTCTTCATCTGGAGTAAAGGCGACTCGAATCTTTCCATGCTTGATTTCTGGATGCTGAATGAGGTAATGCATGGCGGTCATAATTTCTGCGATACCTGCTTTGTTATCTGCACCAAGTAAGGTCGTGCCATCAGTGGTGATGAGCGTATGTCCTTGGTACTTTTGCAAATTTGGAAACTGTGCTGGAGATAACACGATATGTAAATCTTCATTTAACGTGATGTCACCGCCTTGATAGTCCTCATGAAGCTGCGGTTTCACATTCTTGCCGGTGAAGTCAGTAGCTGTATCAATATGAGCCAGGAAGCCAATCGTTGGCACTTCTTTGTCGGTGTTAGATGGGATCGTTCCCATAACATAGCCGTTTTGATCCATTGTTACTTCTTGAATCCCGATGGATTTCATCTCTTCAACAAGCTGTCTCGCTAGGTTCAGCTGTCCTGCAGTAGATGGGCAGCTTTCTTTTTCAGCATCAGACTGAGTATCTACTTTCACATAACTTGTGAAACGCTTGATCATTTCCTCTTTCATCTATACGTCACTCCTTTTGTAGAATATGTTCATTTTATCACGTCTTGAATGCGCTTCATAACAAGAAAGGTTTTCTCTGGCAATTAGAGAGGAAAAAGGCCTACTTTTATTAGGCGATGTGCTGAATGGTTCTTTAGGGTGATTTTTTTGGGTGTCTTTTTATTTATAATGAGGACATATAAAATCATCCATTTGTACGTTAAATTGGGAGAAAGGGGTGCGAAAGTTGGATTCTAGTCAAACGCTGGCACTCGCTCAAAAGTTTCAGGAAGCGGCTGATGAGATTCGGCAGTCGAAGCAGCTGCTTGAGAATCGGCTGAAAGCAGTAGGATCAGGCTGGCAAGGAGAAGCAAAGAATAAATTTGATCAAAGCTTTGAGGAAACAACGGCACGCTATGATCAATTTGAAAAGGACTTGCTTGAAACGAGCCAGGAACTGCGGGATGCAGCAGTCAAGATCGAGGAGCGTAAAGCCGAAATTGCCAGAATGGAAGAGATTGAGCGAAAAAGACGAGAAGAACGGAGAGAAAGAAACCGAGAAGGGAGATGATGTGATGGCACGTGACATTGTGGTTGATCCAGATCAGCTGACAGGGCTGGCGAATGATTTTGTAGGTGAGCTTTCCGCCACCGAAACAAAGCACCACGATTTACATAGTGAACTGGATCATTTGATTTTAGGCTGTGATCCTCGGTATAGAAGCTGTTTTTCTGGTGTTGGGGACGCATGGAGTGCTGGACAAGCATTAATAAGCAAATTGAGCAGTGATGATATCGCGATTCGTCATGCAGCAGATAAAATGGTCGATGCAGATGATATTCTAAGGAAAATGTACAGCATCTATGATCAATATGGCACGCTCACGAGCTTAGCTGGTATCGTGATGATGCAGGCGAAATACTACGGGCTTGGGATGACAACCTTTATGAAAGAAAATGGCCGTTATGCAGCGCAGCATTCTAAGCTGCTGCTTGATTTGACCAGCCAGGTAGAAGGAACGAGATTTGACCGGCTAGCAAGGATTTGGCTGAGTAAAAAAGAATTATTAAAACGATCCAACTGGTCGATGGCTGATTTGGTCCATAAGAAATTCACGAAATTTTATCCTGACGATACGGTTGCGTTTACGAACAGTGTCCGCGATTTTACAAAAGGGAGTATCAATTGGAAGGACACGGCTGGAATCAAGTCTGTTCTGAAAAATGGGGCAAGATTTGCTAAAGGAAATGCCATCATTGCAACAGTTGTCACTGGTGCAACGGAAACGGTTGGCTGTGGTTTGAAAATGGCTGAGAACTATGCAGAATTCGGTGATCAGCCGGAAGTTCTTAAGCGTGAAAATGCAAAGGCTGTTGGAAATGCAGTGAATAATACGGTCTTTATCGCTGGCGGGTCCGTCGCAGGTGCCGTTGTCGGCGGCGCTCTCGGAAGCTTTGCGGGCCCGATTGGAACAGTTGTTGGTGGCGCCATTGGATCAGCAGTAGGTGGATTTATTGGAGAAAAAGTCGCCAAGCTGACATCCGGTTTTGCTGAACAGGTCGCAGTGAAATTAAAGGAACCGATTCATACAGTCGTGGATAAAGGGAAAAAAGCATTTGAGCTGGCGGGTCAAGGTGTGAAAGCAGTCAATGACACCATTGATCAAGCAAATCAGATGATACATAAAGGGATAGAACAAACAAAAGAAACCGCAGACTCGCTTATAAAGGGTGCAGGCGATTTCTTTAAGGGCGCATTTTCTTTTGGATAAGGAGAGATCAAGTTGGATCAGCTGAGTCTAAGTATCGAGGAACTCATCTTTAGTTTTTACAGTGAAGGCTATTTTGAACAAGGCATGTCCTTAAAGGAAGCCTATTATCCTGATGTAGAGGATGAACGTCTTGGGTTTTTGTTTGAAATTGCGTGCCGCTCTTTGCTGGCAAAAGACGTGCTGGAATTTCGAAACAGACAATACCGTTATAAAGCAGAATACCGTCATTTCATCCAGGCCATGAATGATGCATCTCATACCGTCAAGGCTTCAAGATTTGGAGAGTTAGATGAAGAAGTCAGTACCTCCTTTCATACGACGCAGGCGGGCGTGTATGCGCATCATACGCTTTATGATCAACAAGTGCATCAGATCCATAAACTGAAAGACGATCAGCAGGCAGAGGAGCAAGTGAAAGCCTTTTTGAGCATACACATGTGTGATCACCGCATACCTGTTATTAACCTGCAAGCAGAGGAATTTGAAATGCTGTTAGAGCAAGCAAGCGAAGGGAAAGATGAGTGTTTTTCCTTCCTTAATAAAACAGAGAATCAAGAACTCGTGAGGGCATTTGTTTCCGATGTGCAGGCGAGAAAAGGAAAGATGGATTCCCTTATGAAGGTAGCCTATGACAAAAACAATACGCCGGATGTGGAGTCCATGTTATTTGTTATACCAGGTGAGAAACATTCATGGCTTGTGTCGGGAATAAAGGAAAACGAATTTCGCATAGAGACGGCTCATAGAGACGGGTTACGTTCTATATTCTAATGGAGAAAAGGAGAATGACGCTTGAATCCAAGTGAAGTAATAGAAGTGAGGAGCAGACCCTTTCTAAGAGTATGGGCATTCTTAGCAACGGGCGGCTTTGGTATCATCGGTATTTGGCTATTTTCAGAAGCTCTTACATTTGAATCGAATTATATATTATTTTTATTTTTAGGCGGACTATTAGGCATTGTGTATGGCTGGATCTCCTTTTTAATGATTCTGCCGGCTTTTACGAAGAGGGGAAATGTGATTTTTCGAATTCAGCGCGGAGAGAATGGCGCTGTGCTGCATCGAGAGCAAACGATCCCTTTTCAAGACATTCAATCAATCGACATGCGCCGGCACCGTTACAGTATAAGGGGATTTCTCTTCATGGATGTGCTCATTCGGAAAATAGATGGGAAGTTGATCAAGATTCCGGCGTACAGTATTTTAGATGAAGAAGTATTCGAGCAAACCGTCAAACAAGACATCTATCCATATTTAAATCGGGCTGCCCAAGAGAACTGGAAACAGCAGCATGGTCAGGTCGAAGAGCAGATCGACTAGGTCGTTTACGCCATGATTTCAAAGGATAGGACGCCACTTTTTCGAAAAAATCGTGTATGATGTCAGTAAAGACTGAACGCTCAAGAGGTGATGAGAGATGGACAAAGAGATGGTAATCGACCTCGTCACAGAACAAATGGCACGGATTCGAAAAGAAAAGAATTATACGCAGGACCGCATGGCTGAGGTACTTGGTTTATCGAAACGGCATTTGCAGCAGGTCGAAAAAAACAGACTGCGCCTCAACTGGACACAAACTGCGGCCGTTTGTGCATTATTCAGGGATAGTGACATTTTAAAAGGGACACTTGGGGATGACCCGCTTGAGATTTTGGAAGTCGTGGCACATGATGAATTGCATCTATCTGTTGAACGTACAATTGGCGGAAAGGTTTGGTGGCGGACCTCGATAAAAAAAGGCACGTTTCGTCTCCAGCAAAATGTGCTGAGTCAGCATTACCGTATCTTAGATGATGAGAATTATCGCTATTATAGTTCGTTTAATAAAGAAGAAGCGAAGCGGCGGTTAGAGGAATTAAGCCAGCTGTCTTCACCTTATTCATAAGCAGCTGTTATCAAAAAGAAAAGAGAGGCGCCCGTATGATAGGGACCTCTCTTTTCTTTGTTTATACTTTCAGAGTGTTTTTCGCCCGAATAAAGGCAACAAGCTGTTTGATTTCTTCATCGGTTAGTGGAACGCCATCTACGAGGATGGTTCCTTCTTTTGCTTCCGTCAGTTCAATTTTGATATCAGAGATTTTGCGCTTTATCTCTGGCTCGTCCGTTCTACCAAGTAAAAAATCAATGGACGTATCATACAAATCAGCCAGCAGCTTCACTGCTTCAAGCGAAGGTCGTCGGTACCCAGATTCGTAACCGGCATAGGTGCTTTTGGCGATACCTAGGCGATCTGCCGTATGCTGGAGAGACCATTTTTTCTTTTTTCTAAGGGTGGTTAAACGATCGAGTATCATACATGAACGCTCCTTTATATACATCAACAGTATATCATATTTTGACATGGAGTGTACGCGTTATGCGTAATAATTTCTTGATTAATTCGCAGTATGTGACTATAATGACAATGAAGGTACGCGTAAAGCGTATATTATAGAATAGCACAAGCTGGCTTATAATATGTGTGACAAACGAAGTAATTTTACTGAAAGAGGTGGACCTGTTGAAGAAATTATTGCTTTTAACCACTGGTGGGACGATTGCATCTGTAGAGAGTGAAAATGGTTTGGCTCCAGGTGTTAAAGCTGAGGACCTTTTAAGCTATTTAAACGAAATTAATGCAGAGTACACAATGGACACAAAGTCCCTGATGAGTATAGATAGTACAAATATGCAGCCTGAATACTGGGTGGATATCGCAACAGCCATTTATGAGAATTATGATCAATACGACGGCTTTGTCGTCACTCATGGAACCGATACAATGGCCTATACATCAGCAGCTCTATCTTATATGCTGCAAAATCCTGATAAGCCGATTGTTATTACAGGTTCACAAATTCCGATTACGTTTAAGAAAACAGATGCGAAGAAAAACATCACAGATGCGATTCGTTTTGCATGTGACGGTGTAGGCGGCGTATACGTCGTGTTTGATGGAAGAGTGATTCAAGGAACACGCGCAATCAAACTAAGAACGAAAAGCTACGATGCATTTGAAAGTATTAACTACCCATATATTGCATCGATTGAAAACCATCAAATTGAATACAATAGCAAAGTAAAAAGAACGTCAATGAAACCGCTTAAATTAGATGCATCCTTGAACACGGATGTTTGTCTATTAAAATTGCACCCAGGACTTAAGCCTGAGTTTTTAGAGGCGATTAAAGGTGTGTACAAAGGGGTCGTCATCGAAAGCTACGGCAGCGGCGGAATTCCTTTCGAAGGAAGAAACCTTTTAGAAAAGATCAACGAATTGCTGGAAGAAGGCATTTCTGTTGTCATCACAACTCAGTGTCTCGAAGAAGGAGAAGACATGAGTGTGTATGAAGTAGGACGCAAGATCAATCAAGAACTGGTGGCACGTTCACGAAACATGAACACAGAAGCCATCGTGCCGAAACTCATGTGGGCATTAGGCAAAACAACAGATCCAAGAGAAGTGAAAAAGATTATGGAAACGCCAATCGCAGAAGATTTAGTAATTTAACTATTCTATAGAAAGCAGGTCATATCAGATGGTTCAAGCAACTTATCGCTACGAGAAGGATTTTCTTGGTGAAAAAGAAATTCCGGCAGACGTGTATTATGGTGTTCAAACCCTTCGTGCAAAAGAAAATTTCCCGATTACAGGGTATCGCATGCATGAGGAACTTATCAGAGCCTTTGCCATCGTCAAAAAAGCAGCAGCTCAAGCCAATATGGAAGTTGGACGTTTATATGAAGGAATTGGCAATGCCATCGTTCAAGCGTCTGATGAAGTCATTGAAGGTAAGCTGCATGAGTACTTCATTGTAGACCCAATTCAAGGCGGCGCAGGAACTTCGATGAATATGAATGCCAATGAGGTCATTGGTAACAGAGCCCTAGAGATCATGGGACATCAAAAGGGTGAATACATTCATTTAAGTCCAAACACACATGTGAACATGTCGCAATCGACGAATGATTCATTCCCAACCGCTATCCATATTGCTGTGCTCAAGCAGTTAGACATTCTGCTTGAGACGATGCAGGTGATGCAGGACGTATTTCAAAAGAAAGCGAAAGAATTCGATCATGTGATCAAAATGGGTCGTACGCACCTGCAGGATGCTGTTCCGATCCGTTTGGGACAGGAATTTGAAGCATACAGCCGCGTTCTAAGCCGTGATATTAAACGGATTAACCAATCGAAGCAGCATTTATATGAAGTAAACATGGGTGCGACAGCTGTTGGGACAGGCTTAAACGCAGATCCACGCTATATTGAGATCGTGGTGAAGAAGCTAGCAGATATTTCTGGTCTTCCGCTTGTAGGCGCAGAGCATCTTGTGGATGCGACGCAAAATACAGATGCTTACACAGAAGTGTCCGCCGCATTAAAAGTATGTATGATGAACATGTCTAAGATTGCCAATGATCTTCGTTTAATGGCATCTGGTCCGCGTGCAGGTCTTGCTGAAATTGCATTGCCAGCCCGTCAGCCTGGATCATCCATTATGCCTGGGAAAGTCAATCCAGTCATGGCAGAGCTCATTAACCAAATCGCATTCCAGGTCATTGGGAACGACCACACCATCTGTCTTGCTTCTGAAGCGGGTCAGCTTGAGTTAAATGTGATGGAGCCTGTTCTGGTCTTTAATTTGCTTCAATCTATTAGTATAATGAATAACGGATTCCGTTCATTCACAGATCATTGTTTAGCGGACATTGAAGCAAATGAAAAACGTTTGAAAGAATATGTAGAAAAAAGTGCAGGCGTGATCACTGCCGTGAACCCTCACTTAGGCTACGAAGCAGCCGCTAGAATTGCAAGAGAAGCTATTTTGAAGGGACAATCGATCAGAGATCTTTGCTTGCAGTATGATGTTTTAACGGAAGAAGAACTTGATATTATCTTAAATCCTTACGAGATGACAAAGCCTGGTATTGCGGGTCAAGAGCTGCTAGAGCGACAATAATATCAAAAAATTTATTTTATCAATATGACGAATTGCCTGTGACAAAGAGAAAAACAGGCAATTCACTTTCTTTCGAATTGGCACACTTTTTTCACAATATTTTGAAAACGCTTAACACACGCACAAAGGGAGGAAACAAAATGAAATCACCACGTCTGCCGTCTTTGACAGAGGTCGTGTCTGTACTTGGCTTGTTTTTAGCAATTGTTTTATCATTTACTCTTTACTTCAAATTAGATATTCAACTAGCACTGTTTATCTCATGGTTTATGGTGATCGCTTTAGGGATTCGATTGGGACATTCATATAAGGATCTTCAAAATGCGATTACAAAAGGGATATCAAATGGTTTAGATGCTATCTTGATCTTAATTGCTGTTGGTGCACTTGTTGGAACATGGATTGCTGGTGGTGTTGTACCTACATTAATCTATTATGGCCTAGAATTTATTCATCCTAACATTTTCTTATTAGCTACACTTGTTATTTGTGCCATTATGTCCATTGCAACAGGAACCTCTTGGGGGACGGTTGGAACGGCAGGTATTGCCATGATTGCGATTGGTGAAGGTCTTGGAATTCCGCTTCCAATTGTTGCAGGTGCCGTTTTATCTGGAGCCTACTTTGGTGATAAATTATCGCCATTATCAGATAGCACCGTACTCGCCGCTTCTCTTTCTAAAGTAGACGTGCTGGCGCATGTAAGAGCTATGATGGTCTTATCCATACCAGCCTTTGTGATTACAGCGATTATGTTTACGATTACAGGGTTTATGTATGGCGGTCGAAACATTGATCAAGATAAAGTAGAGTTTTTGAAAAATGCACTTCATGATACATTTACAATTAATATCTGGATGGTTATTCCGGCTGTAGTTGTTGTGTTATTGCTCGTATTTAAGAAACCTTCAATGCCTGTTATCGCCATTGGTGCTCTACTAGGCTCGATTTGGGCCATGGCTTTTCAAGGAATGAATCCGGCAGATGCGATTGCTACGGCTTATAATGGCTTTTCCATTAACTCAGATGTAGATTTCTTAAATACCCTGTTAAACCGTGGCGGTATTGTCAATATGCTAGGATCTTTAGTGGTGATTATCCTCGGTCTTGGTTTCGGTGGTGTACTTGAATATTTAGGAGTATTAAAAGTCATCGTCTCTACGTTTGAGAAGAAATTGCATAATGCAGGAAACGTCACTCTATCCACACTAGTTGTTGCTTTCTTTGCGAATATTTTTGGCTGTGCTATGTATGTATCAATCATCCTTACGCCAAAAATTATGGAAAAGAGCTATGATAAATTAAAATTAGACAGACGTGTTTTATCCAGAAACTCTGAGGTCGGTGGTACGCTTACGTCTGGTATGGTTCCATGGTCAGATAACGGGATTTACATGGCGGGAATTCTAGGCGTATCGACATTCTCTTATTTACCATTTATGTGGTTGAGCTTTGTCGCCATTGGTCTTGCGATTATTTACGGATATACTGGGAAATTCATTTGGTACGTCAAAGATCAGCAAGAAAAAGAAGAATCGGCATCATAAGCCGTTTGCAAAAGCCGCTCCTCACTGGGCGGCTTTTGTTTGTCCTAGGACCGAGAGACTATATGTGATACAAAGTAGGTGATCGTGATTTTAGACCCCCTACAGAAGAGGTCTTTAGGTGTAGTATGAAGGAGAGTGAAAGCATATTTATACCATAAAAAGGGCACAAATCCCTATTCAAACATGAGTCTTTGAGCCTTATAATAACAATATTGGAAAAAATGCTATTCACCATTACGCTTGTTTAGAGGGAATCTAAGCAGCGTTTTTATATTTTGACAGGAGGAGGAACCCCTATGAGCTTATCGGATATGCTGACTGCCCTTAACGGAGGCATTTCAAATAAAAAAGCAGAGATCGAAGAGAAGATCGCTCGACTCAAAAAGGCGAAAAGCAAGATTGAACGTGAACAAGATGCGGCAGAAACAGACCTAAAGCAAATCAAGCAGCCAAAGCTTGGGACCTCTTGGAAAGGTGAGAGAAGCCAGGATTTCAAATCAGAGCGGAATGAAGCACATGATGCGCTGCAAACGATCGTGAACGACAAATACCCACGCTACGTGAGCCGCATTGAATTCAAAATCAATACATTAGAAGCTGAACAAGCTGCCTTATCCTTTGCCAGTTCCTTAGCTGGAGACGCCGCACGTCTTGCTGAAAAAGGAGAAGACGCAGTAGAGGACGCAAAACGCTTGATCTCAAAAGCATGGGGCAGCTTGTAAAGCTGCTGTCATGCTGAACAAATCTGGAGGATATCACAATGGGACAAATTAAGTTAAACTACCAAACAGTCATGGATAAATTAGATGAAGTCTCCCAAGCAGTCGAAGCTTTAACAATGAAAAAAGCAGCAGATAAAGCGGGTGAAAACAGCCTTGAATTTGTGACCAAGTGGACGGCACGTGAAGCAGAGGTGGGCGAAATGGTCTCAAGCTTTAAAGAAGCCTTGATTAAAAATGTTCAAGATACGCGCTCTAATGTGAAGACGTTAAAAGAACAGGATGAAGCGATTGCTGCAAAATAAATCAGCACAATCGTTTTATTTATTGCTTACATTGATATGGTGTGAAATGTAGTTATAAAGACTCATATATAATTCGAGATTTATGTCCTATGATTATTCCGTTTTCCTTCCAATCACTACGTTAAAAGGACACCTTTTCCCTATTTAAGCATAAGGCTTTTCACCTTATACTATACTTAATGAAAGCGAACGATAGAAATGTCAGGATTGGAAAAAGCAGGTGAGCTGCTCGGTTCCAAAGGCTCTGACGCAGTGCTTTCGTATGAGGTCCGATAGAGGTGGATGACATGAGTTTATCCGAGATGCTGCACCATCTGCATATGGGAATTGAAAACAAACGTGCAGAATTTGACGAAATGATCTCTCGGTTAAAGACAGCCAAAAGCAATATTCGAACAGAACAAGATCTTGTGCAGTCAGACTTAAAGGAAATCAAAAAGCCTGCTCTAGATTCGTCATGGAAAGGTGAGAGAGGAATAGACTTTCATCGCCATCGGAAAGAAGCCTACAGTGTGATGCACGACATCGTGAATAATGAGTATGAAAAATATATGTCTGAGATTGACCAAAAAATCCTGCACTTTGAATTGAAAAAAATGGAGCTGGCTGTCGCCAGTAATTTTGCAGGAAGAGCCCAGGACGTGATGGAAAAGGGCGAGGATTTTGCAAAGGATGTTAAACATTTGATTGAACGGGGCTGGAAAGCTCTTTAATACAATAAACGAAACAGCCGCCCTATGAGCGGCTGTTTTCTTGTTTCATCACACCCTCCGCTGCTTCCGCCTGAACCACTCCCGCAGGAGGCATCTGAAGCATGATGAGTATAGGAATCAGTATAGTTACTTGTCGTTGAACTGTGATGTGCAGAATGCTTAGAAGATGTACGTTTATCCTTTGGTGTGAGAATGTAAAGAAGCCAATATGATCATAACAACAAACATAAAAGAACCCATGATGCATCCCTCCTCTTGTTTCCTATATGATAATAGGCAAAAGTAATTGCCTGGGGTGGGGAATCCATGCTATCTCTACGTCAGGAGGAGCTCCTGAAACGATTGATGCAAACGGAACAGGAACTGACAAGTGAAGAAATGGCCCGCGTGATTGGGGTCACATCAAGAACAATCTGAACAGATATGAAAGCGCTTAAATTAATATTAGAAGAACATGGAGCAGTACTTCAGATGAAACGCGGGGCAGGGTATATATTGAACGTCGAGGATTATGGGGCATTTCGTACATTTTTGAAAAAGTCGATGAGAGAAAGAAATGAGAAAAAGGAACAGGTGATTCCGATTCAGCCTGAGGACCGCGTGGCTTATTTACTGAAAAGACTGCTTCTGTCAGACGACTATATCAAATTAGATGGATTGGCAGAGGAATTATTTGTGAGTGAATCCACAGTGAAAAATGATCTGAAAGCAGTCAGGCACTTGTTTTCATTACATGGACTTTCTGTATCTCATCGCCCTAAATATGGACTGCGGCTGACAGTGGATGAAATGAAATTAAGATATTGTATGGCAGAGCATGTGTTTCAGCAGAAGCATCCGAACCCTGCGCTGTTACCTGAAGAAACGTAACAATTGATTCAGGATATGGTGCGCAGATGGCTTAAGGAAAAAGAGAGCGTGGAGTTCCATGAAGATGATTGGGTATTTGGCGCTCCATATAGTGGCTGCGATAGAGCGGACAAACTAGCAAATGAATCTTGAGCAATCGGAGGAGAGGCTGATGATGTGATTAGAGGAAATGCAGGGAGCAGCCTTTCAAATCATTGCCCATGCAGGTGAGGCGAGAAGCCATTATGTAGAAGCGATTCGTCTCGCAAGAGCAGATGATTTTGAAAAAGCGCAGCAGTTGATCGAAAAAGGGGAGGAAGCGTTTCGAAGCATCCATCACCTGCACTTGTCGCTCATTCAAAAAGAGGCGGCAGGTGAACAGCTTCCCTTTTCTTTACTGCTGGTACATGCAGAAGATCAAATGCTCACAACAGAGACCATTCATCTGCTCGCCATTGAGATGATCGAAATGTGTAAAAAAATGAACACCCTGTCAAAATAGATGTCAGCTATTAACCCAATTTCTGTTATAATCATTCGGTAGATAGAGAGAAAGCAGGATTGGTGAATGAAAAAAACATGTATGTTGATTGCGGTTGGTCTTCTGGTGCTGCTCATTTCGGGCTGTATGGGAAAGAAGGAGCAAGCGGAAGGAAACCAGCAAGTAGTCAAAGAGGAAAAGGGTCAATTAGCAAAAGAAACAAAACAGATTCATCAGAAAGAAGCGACTGTGATAGATACACAAAACTGGATTGAGCAAAAGGAGCCGGTTGAGCTTCCGATCTTGATGTATCACAGCATCTCCAGCGGCAACTCATTACGTGTGCCAAAGAGCGAGTTTGCGGCTCATATGAAATGGCTGAGGGACAACGACTATGTCACGCTGTCACCGGAAGAGGCATATCGCGTCTTCACAACAAATACGAAGCCAAGTGAAAAGTGTGTCCTGATTACATTTGACGATGGATATACGGACAACTACACAAAGGCATTTCCGATTTTAAAGCAATATGGGATGAAAGCAACGATTTTTATGATTGAGCAATCCATTGGCCGTCCGCATCACTTAACAGATGATCAAATGGATGAAATGATGGCACATGGACTATCCATTGAGAGTCATACGATTCACCATTTAGAGCTCAATCGTTTATCAAAGAAGCAGCAGGAAGAGGAATTAAAAGGGTCAAAGGCATTCTTTGATCAGCGATTTTCTCAGCGTACGAGAATGGTCAGCTATCCGGTTGGGCGCTATAACGAAGACACGCTGAAGCTGGCGAAGGAAGCTGGATATCAGATGGCTGTCACCACTGAACCAGGACATGCGAAAAAAGAACAAGGCATGATGTCCTTACACCGCCTTCGCATTTCACCGGGACTTTCACCCGAAAGCTTTGGCAGGCTGGTAGAGGGGAATTCGTAGAGGTCAGATCACAGATGTTTCATGTGAAACATTTTACGACAAGTTTCACGGATTGAATAAAACTTGTTTTGGGATTTGGATAGATTAATGCAATATAAGGAATCAGCTTTTTAATATACTGATTCTTTTTTTATTTAACTAAATAAGGTCTTACAGTTGCCAATAGAAAGTAGGAGGGTATAGAAGAAAAGTACAAGTCACACTTTTATGTTATATAGATTGTTGTTCAGTTTATTTGATAAATTGAACAACAAAAAAGCTGTATCATTTATTTTAAACATTGTGCAGGAAGGAAAAATAAATTTACCTCACTCTAATTTGAAATTACTGCAACTAACAAAAAAATTAAAATTCTGCACAGTCCTTAGAGATTTACACAGAATGTTTAAAATATATTCAGTATCAATCATTTAAAATGACACATTAAGGTTAAAAAAATATGCTTATCTATGGTAACAAATTGTTACTTATGGTAACATGTAGTTGCACAAGTTTTTTGTTCAACTCGGACTAAGTTGAACTAGTTTTCAAACTGAAGCACGAGAGCTTCAAGGTGAATTTCTTGAACGTTCACCATATAACTGAAAAGAAATTTAATTTGGGCACTCGGCTGACTACCGTGTGCTTTTTCTATGTATAAATTTTTAATTTGAGGAATACACTGAAATAATATGAAAAAAATAAAGTAGCCCTCCAAAAAACAGAAACGAGATAGAACCAGCATTACCTTGACTAGGGGTAATGAAGGTGCCACTTTATTTTTCATGATAATCTTAAGGGTTAATTCAGAACGGTCTCTTATCTATAATCCATACGATGAACTGGACTAGAGTTCGGATTGAATTTAAGATAAGAAACCAAAGCTTGTACTTGCAGGTACAAGCTTCTTTCTTTTTGTTCTTGCGTCTCTCAACGCGTGAACGCACAAGTTTTGTTCTCAAACTGACCCCTCCTTTCTCGGCATAAAAACACCTTTAGTATGGAAGGGGGGAGGACTATCGCTTGCTTCACGTTTCTATGTATATTTTACCAGCTTTTCTACCAAATGACGAATAGCATCTTATTGTTTCTTCTCTGTATTTCTTTCACGATTTATCAAAAAACTCCATATGTGTTTTCTCTTGTTTGTAATAATCTATTCGATCTTTCAAGGTTCCTGTATGATACTCAAATTTATGTCCGTCAGGGTCCGTGAAGTAAATCGATCTCTGATCTCTTTCGTCTCTCGGACGGCCTGGTAAGATGTTGACATTCAAATCTTTTAGTTTGTGATACATGTGATCAACATCCTCTTCATCAATTGAAAAGGCGATGTGTGTGTAAGAGTGATGTATGTCTTGACGAGGGATATCTTTTTCAACATTGAGGGCAAGCCATAGCCCGTTCAAATCAAAGTAAGCTGTATTTTTCCCTTTTACTAATAATGTTGCGTCAAAAACTTGTGTGTAAAAATCAATAGATGCCTCTAAATCTGAAACAGAAAATAATAAATGATTGATTCCTTTCATTGACAACCTATTCACCTCAAAAATAAATCATTTGCAAAAAGCTTGTAGACCAAATCTACAAGCTTTTTTGTTTATTGATAAACGGGATAGCCAGTTATTTTGATATCTTTCCCCAGCTGTTCAATGGCGAGTTGATCCAGTTCAATTGCGTCACTCATGAGGCGTATGCCTTCGCCTCCGAAAAAGGAAGGAGAGAGTCGTCCGCCAATGAGCTTAGGTGCCATGTAGATGACCAATTTATCTACAAGCTGCTGCTCTAAAAATGAGGCGTTGACTTGGCCGCCGCCCTCAATCATGAGGGAGGAGACATTTCTTTCTCCAAGCACTTGAAGTACTTCTTGTAAAGGCACTCGCGTGTCGCCGTCTGTCATAAAGACGCTGACGCCAGCTGCTTCTAAAGCCGCTCGTTTTTCCTCATCTGCTTGCTTTGTTGTAAAAATCCATGTAGGTGCCAGCTGATCAGTGACGATCTTTGCCGTCAGTGGTGTCGAAAGCTTAGAATCTAGGACAATTCGAATTGGATGATGACCATTTGGAATCCGCGCGGTTAATGAAGGATCGTCATGAATGACGGTTTGAGCACCAACCAAAATCGCATCATTGATACTGCGGATGTGGTGAGCGTCATAACGGGAAATTTCTGACGTAATCCACTTGCTGTCAGACGTAACAGAAGCAATTTTTCCATCTAGGGTGATGCCCGCTTTGAGCGTCACGAAAGGCGTTTTTTTCGTAATAAAGTGGTTAAACACTTCATTCATGAGAATGGATTCCTGTTCAAGTACGCCCGTGATGACTTGGATACCTGCGTCTTGTAAAATGGCAATCCCACGGCCAGCGACAAGCGGGTTCGGATCAAGTGCTGCTACGACAACGGTTTCGACACCGGCTCTGACAAGTGCTTCAGCGCAAGGGCCTGTGCGGCCATGGTGGGAACAAGGCTCTAGGGTCACATAAATCGTGGCTCCTTTTGCCTTGTCTCCCGCCATTTTGAGTGCATGAATTTCAGCATGTGGTTCGCCGGCCTTCATGTGAGCACCGACTCCAACAATTTCATTATCGCGGACAATCACAGCCCCGACGAGCGGATTCGGTGATGTCTGTCCTTTCATGGCACGTGCATTTTCTAGGGCTAGATTCATATATCGCTCATGATGTGGCAATCGTATGCACCTCTTGATCCGCCTTCATGTGGCCTGAGCGGTTAATTTTTGTCTGCAAGTATTTTTCGTTGAATTCAGAGACGTCACCCCAAAGCGGAATGCGTCCAGAAAGAGAAAGACCTGCATGACTGATGGCATCTGTCTTTTTCGGATTATTGGTAATGAGTCTTACTGGCTTTGTACGAAGTGTTTGAAGAACGGCAATGGCTTCTTCATATTGACGCGTATCATCTTCGAAACCAAGCGCTTCATTTGCTTCCACTGTATCATAGCCGTTCTCTTGAAGGATGTAAGCCATGGCTTTACTGAAAAGGCCAATGCCGCGCCCTTCATGGTTGGCTAAATAAAACAGGGCACCTGCTCCATTGTCCTCAATCATTCGCATGGACTGCTTCAATTGGAAACCGCAGTCGCAGCGCTTGCTTCCGAAAATATCGCCAGTGTGGCAAATGGAATGCATGCGGATAAAGGCTTCATCAGCGTGCTCGAAATCCCCATACACAAGAACGCTTGATTGCTGATGATCGGCAAGCTCACGGGATGAGAGGCTTTCAATTAAAGCTTCATCTGACAATGGCTCTAACCCATCGTCTTTTAACCATGAATACCAGTTGAACATCACGGTTCTGCCGTCTAAATTCACTGGCAGTTTAATGGGTCCAGTGATATATATATATCCGTCTTCTTGCTGTACTCGTTTGATTTTATCTTTTAAAATGGCTGTTTTAAGATCTGTGTGTTTGTCCATATTCTGCACCTTCTTTTTTATCTGTTTCTTCAATCTGTAAACGAACGAGAACGCCAAATGGATCAACAAATTCGTTACTTTTTCCTGTCGTTTTGACAGCAACGCCTGCTTTTGTCAGACGTTCGACGACGGATTGTCTGTCCGCTTCTTCAGGGAAAACCAGTGTATAGCTTCTAATTCCTGAAAAACGTGGATCAATGGCTCCTTTTCTCCCGCGTCCCCATGCATTAAAGGCAAGGTGATGATGGTACACACCAGCAGCGATAAATAAACTTGCTTGGGGAGCCATTCGGATATGAAAACCGAGCGTGTTCACATAAAAGGAATCAGCTTCTTCTGGGTTAAGATGGAAATGCAAGTGTCCCATGACTGTATCAGCAGGGAGTCCTTCCCAGGTGGAATCAGCGGCTTCTTGCAGGAGACCATCTCCATCAAGCGGTGCATTTCCGCCACCTTTCAGTTCTCCATGCTCACCTACCCAAACGTCCTCAGGGCGATCAGCATAAATTTCTACGCCAATGCCGTCAGGATCACTTAAATAAATGGCTTCACTGAAAAAGTGATCGCTTGCTCCAATTAAAGGATAGCCTTTTTTGATCACATGTGCCAGCCATGTGCCCAGGTTTTTTCTGGTAGGTAATAAAACAGCAAAATGATAAAGTCCTGGCTCATGATTAGGTTTCTCCTTCAGCTGTGCATCTTCTTTTAACAAAAGGATCGGTTCCTTTGCATTGCTGCCAAGAGTGACGGCGGAATCCGTCTGTTCTAATATAGTAAACCCTAAAATGTCTGTATAAAAAGGTAAAGAACGCTCAAAGTTGGACACATGTAATTCTGTTACACCCAATCTTAGCTGCTCAATTGTCTTCAAGCTGGTCAGCTCCTTCATGATATATGCATCGGCATGTTCAAATGGTTTTGAAAATCTATAAAAATGTATACCTTGTTACTTTTAGTAACTAAACTATATAATAGTTAGTGACTTATTTCAAGTAATTAATTGTGTTATAATGAAAAAAAGAGAGAAAGGCAGGAGGGAGTAAGTATGGCTCAAGTGGACGGCTGCCCAATTACAGATGCCATGGAAATTCTAGGCAAGAAGTGGGTGATTCTCATCATCAATCAGCTTCTCACAGGGCCCAAGCGTTTTTGTCAGCTTGAAAATGAAATGAACATCAGCGGAAGATTATTATCAGAAAGGCTGAAGGATTTAGAAGCTGAAGGGCTCGTTGAGAAAAAAGTATACCCCGACATTCCGGTGCGGATTGAATATAAATTAACAGCGCAAGGGAAGAAAATCGAACCGATTATTCGTGAAATGTACGCATGGTCTTTAGAGCGAAAAAACAGCAAAAAAGGGGAACATGTCCCTTCCTAATCGATTTCGATCAGTGCACCTGATCGAAATTTTTTTTTGTGATTTTCCAGAAATCTAAGACAATAGTATGAAAAATGATGTTGACAATAAATTCATCCATCATATAATATCAAGGAGAAGAGGGTTCTTTTCCCTGTAATGGAATGGAGGTTATGCCATGGTATTATGAATGGGACAGATTGCCTAAAATAAATATCGATCCATCATTTGGAAGCAGACATCTTTGACTTTTTGGAAGCAAAGATTTATTTTTTCAACACAATTGATAATGATTATCATAATCATCTATAAGTGTGATCTCAACACTTATGAAGGTTATTTTTTTTATTGTCTATTGAGAATAATTATCAATATCAATTAGGAGGGTTCACATGAAAGCACTTCGTCCAACGTCACACGTATTATTATTCTTTAGCTTTGTTCTATTATTTGCTTTAGCTCCGGTTAGCTCTGCCTCAGCAGCAGGCTTAGCAGATGGTCAATATTCAGCGCAATATGTGGTATGGAAAGCAGATAGCGATTCGACTTCAACAGCGAATACGTATTTTGAAAAACCAGCCAAGCTTGTCGTGAAGGATGGGAAAATCAAAGCGCAAGTCACGTTAACCAATAGCTCTTGGATCACAAGCTTTAAAACACTGGATCAAGGTGTTTACAAAGATACGAAGGTGATCAGTACGAACACAGCTGCCAATAAAAGAACGGTAGAATTCAATGTGTCCAGTCTGACAGAAGTCGTACCAGCAAAAGTGAGTGTGACTGTGCCGGTCATCGGATATACAGGCAATTATGACATTCGCCTCAAGTTTGATGCAGCAACTGTTCAATAAAAAGGGAGGAAATTCGCTTGATGAAAAAATGGATAAGACTGCCAGCCTTCATGGCCGCTTTTTTATTGGCACTCATACTGCCTTTTTCAAATGCACAAGCTGCCTCTTTAAATGATGGTACATACTCCGTCAACTATACTGTGCTGAAGGCTGAAGGAAATGCGGTCTCAATGGCAAATGATTACTGGCTGAAGCCGGCTAAAGTGATCGTGAAAAATGGAAAGCTGACAGTGCAAATGACCATTAAAAATAGCAGCTGGGTGACGGAATTTAAAGTTCCGGGAAATGGCGGCTATGTCGATACAACGGTTCTTTCAACGAATAAAAAAGCCAATACAAGGCTCGTTCAATTCCAAGCACAGAGCTTGTCTAAACCAATCAAGTCAAAAATTCATGTCACTGTAAAATCTGCTGACTATGATCATAATTATACAATTCAGCTGAAATTCGATGAAAGCAGCATCAAGGCACTTTCTTCTAACAGCTCAAACGAAACAGCGGGTGCAGCAGAAAGCCAGCAATCATCAAAGGAATCAACCAAAAAATCTGATTCATCCACTCATACGAAACAAGAAGAGAATCCGCAAACTGGTGATACAAGCCAGACGGGTTGGCTCCTTGTGCTTGTCTTATGTTCAGGCGGGTTTTTAGCAAGAAAGTGGATCATCAAGCATTAACGGAAGGAAGTGTCACCTTTTGAAACGTCTTTTTCATCTAAAGGCAGCCATTCTGCTCGTTTTATTCAGTTTGTTGACTGCGTTTCAGATTCCTCAAGGAACGGCTCAAGCGGCATCATTCGTTGATGGTGAATACACAGTTGGATTCACTATTTTAAAAAATGGCAGCACAGAAGCGTCCATGATGGATACTTATACAGAAAAGCCAGCTAAGCTGATCGTGGAAAATGGCAAGACGACAGCCTATGTCACGCTGAAGCAAAGCAAAGAAATCACAGATTTCAAGGTCGAACAAAATGGCGCTCTCGTCACCACTGAAACGGTCAGTGAGGATGAAACAGCCAATACACGTGTGATCAAATTTGATGTAGCCGACTTATCAGCAAAATTAAACGGCTGGGTCAAAATTTACTGGGATTTAGGCGGTTTTATTTATGACGAAGCGTATGACGTACAGCTCGCATTCGATCAAAGCAGTCTAACACTCGTCACGCCTGCAAAGCCAGACGATAACGAAACAAAACCAGATGATCAAAATGGCACAAAGCCAGACGATAGCGAAACAAAACCAGATGATCAAAATGGCACAAAGCCAGACGATAACGAAACAAAACCAGATGATCAAAACGGTACAAAGCCAGATGATTCTGCGCAAAATCAATTAAAAGATGGTGTGTATCGTGTCAATTACAGTGTGCTAAAAGGGGATGAGGACGAGGCATCTCGGATGAACCAATACTTCTCACATCCTGCATCCTTAACCGTCAAAAACGGAAAGCAAACCATTTCCTTTACGGTGAAGGACAATACGTCTGTTGCTTCTTTGAAAACAGAGAAAAACGGCTCTTATCAAGAAGTGAAGACCGTCGGCACAGATCAAGCAAAGAACACAAGAGTCGTCTCATTTGATGTGGCTGATTTGAAAAAAGCGGTTAAAGGAAAAGTACACATTGTGGTGGCAGCTGCTAATTATGACCAAACCTACGATATTCGTTTTCAATTTGATTCAAAGAGTATCTCTCCACTTAAGGACGGTCAGGTAGAGGAAGAAACACCAGCCACTCCAGAAACACCAAAACCAAATACACCAGCACCAGAAACAAATAACGGTGGAGCTGGTCAAGAGACAGCTCAGCTAAAAGATGGTGTATACAAGCTTCCTTTTTCAATGAAGAAAGCAGACAAGGATGAGCCTTCTCGTATGAACGATTACGTCGTGAGCCCTGCGACATTGGTGGTGAAAAATGGCCGCCATTTCGTTTCATATACAGTGAAGAACAGCTCAGCCATCACATCCTTCCAAGTAGGGACAGGCGGGAAATATGAAGAGACTCTTGTCGCAAAAACAGATCAAAAAGCAGATACACGAGTGATTCAATATGAAGCAAAAAGTTTAAGCGGTGACCAGGAAGCACGTGTGAAAATTGACATTCCAGCTGCGAATTACCATGAGAAGTACGATGTCAAACTTATCTATGACACGAAAGGAATCGCACATGGTGAAGGCAGCGGGATTGCCACGGTTATCGGAGACGATGAGAGTATCGGCTTTGTCAAAAATCCAAATGATCACGATTCTCAAACGAATCAGCTTGTGAATCTGGCACCAGAGGAAACGGGCGCAGAGCAGATGACATTTACGCCATCAGATGACCAAACCAAGTCTGAGACAGGCCAGCTGAATCCGAAAACAGGAGATCCCTCTCTTCTCTGGGGGTATATTCTTTTATTCGGCGGGTCGTTATTCGTGCTCGTGAGAAAGTATCAAACTAAGGCAAGATAGATGGTTTATTTTAAGTGAGATGCGCCATTTCTCTCGGCGCATCCACTCTCTTTTTTCGAAAGGAGGCTTCTGTTTTTGAAGCATCGAATGTCACGTTCCCTGATCGCTGCTTTAAGTGTGTGCGTGATCTTGTCGGGGTGCTCACAGTCGGCTGAAAGCTCAGCGAAAGGCAAGAAAAGCGCGGAATCAAATGCGCGGATTGTGGCAACGACTGTAGCTGCTGTGGAGATCATGGATGCTTTAGAGGTGGATCTTGTCGGGGTGCCAACAAGTCAAAAATCCTTGCCAGCTCGTTACAAAGGACTGCCAGAAGTCGGCAATCCAATGAGCCCGGACATGGAAATCATCCAATCACTTCAACCGACAGATGTCCTGTCTGTCACGACCCTTCAATATGATTTAGAGACACCCTTTCAACAAGCAGGTGTCCCTGCCACATACTTAAATCTTGAAAGCCTGGACAACATGGAGAAGGCCATCACGAAGCTTGGTGATCAGTATGACAGAAAGAAACAAGCCAAACGCATTGTGTCTGACTTTGAACAAAAAAAGA
Organism: Bacillus pumilus; assembly: GCF_024498355.1. Classification (GTDB taxonomy): domain Bacteria; phylum Bacillota; class Bacilli; order Bacillales; family Bacillaceae; genus Bacillus; species Bacillus pumilus_P. The sequence continues at coordinate 3,432,892 of NZ_CP101833.1, read as the reverse complement.
AAGACATACAAGAGAGGACGAAGGGAAAGCGCAAACCGTCCGTTCTGATTCTGCTTGGTGTACCAGGCAGTTATTTGGTGGCGACAGAGAATTCATATATCGGTGATCTTGTGCGTATCGCAGGAGGAGAGAACATTGTCAAAGGTGAAAAAATGGAGTATTTGGCATCCAATACAGAGTATTTACAAAAAGCCAATCCAGATATCATTCTCCGGGCCGCACATGGGATGCCAGATGAAGTCGTCCGCATGTTTGATCAAGAATTCAAAACAAATGACATCTGGAAGCATTTTAACGCGGTAAAACAAGACCGGGTGTACGACCTAGAAGAAAGCTTATTCGGGACAACAGGCAATTTAAAGGCAGCAGAGGCATTAGAGGAATTGACACGTATGTTGTATCCGTCATAAGCGGCGAATCTTAATGATAAAAGGACGTTCAAGATGAAAAAAACAGGGATTTTATTTCTGATAGTCAGTCTCTTACTGGTTGGCGTTTTTATTTATTCTGCCATTACTGGGAGTATTCATGTCACTCCGATTGAATTATTGGAAGGGCTCATCACCGGTCAACATGCACAGGTAGAAATCATTAAAGATTTGAGAATCCCCCGCATGCTCATCGCGATGTTTACAGGGGCAGCCTTATCTGTCTCCGGTGTACTATTGCAGTCGGTCATGAGGAATCCATTAGCTGATGCCGGCGTCATTGGTATTTCATCAGGAGCCAGCTTCTTTTCTTTAATGGCGATTACAGCGCTTCCTCAATTTTATTTCTACTCTCCTTTATTTTCGGTATTAGGCGGGGGCATTGCATGTTTTCTTGTATACGTTCTGTCTTGGAAGGGTGGTTTGAGCCCAATCCGTATGATTTTGGTTGGGATCGCCATCAATGCCATGTTTACAGGGATGGCAGAAGCATTTGTTACCATTTGCAGCTATTTCAATATCACGATGAATCAGTCAGGGCAGTCGAATCTCACGATGAAAACGTGGGGAGATGTCCGTTTAATTGGCGTCTATGGCATCGTTGGCCTTGTCGTTGCACTTTTCTTTAGCAGATGGTGTAACCTCTTGGCTCTTCAGGATAAGACGGCGAAAAATTTAGGATTGCGTGTGACCAGAATGCGCCTTTTGATTTCAATGACTGCGGTTTTACTAGCAGCGGTGACAGCTGCGGTAGCGGGTGTGATTGCCTTTGTCGGCTTGCTCATTCCGCACATTTCAAGAAGGCTTGTCGGCTCGGATCACCGGGTACTGATTCCATTTTCTGCGTTAAGTGGGGCTTTGCTCATTTTGACAGCTGATACGCTTGGCAGAACGCTTGTAGCACCAAATGAAATCCCTGCTTCTACGATCATGGCCGTCATTGGCGGGCCGTTTCTTATCTTTTTATTAAGAAGGGGGGACCGTCTCCATGGACATTCGTGAGGTGTCATTCTCCTATGACCAGCAGAAGAGCATCGTTCAATCGGTCACAACACAGATTGAACAGGGGAAAATCACAACCATTATCGGTCCAAATGGCTCGGGAAAATCCACGCTGCTTTCCTTGATGGCGAATAATCATTGTCCCAATAAAGGACAGATTCACTTAGATGGCCAAGAGCTGAGTGCGTTCAAGCCAAGGGAACTGGCAAAAAAGCTCGCTGTCGTTCATCAGCAAAATGAAGCGCCGCTTGATTTAACGATCGAACGGGTCGTGGCATTTGGGAGAACGCCGTACCAGACGATGCGCGGGGATGACAAGGAAGAGGATGAGAGAGCGATTGAGTGGGCGCTGTCCAGTACAAAGCTAACGGAAAAACGAAAAGTGCCGCTCGCCTCACTATCAGGTGGGGAACGGCAGCGTGTATGGATTGCAATGGCACTTGCGCAAAAAACACCGATCCTTTTCCTAGATGAACCGACAACTTATTTGGATATTTACTATCAATTTGACATTCTTGAGCTCATTCGAGAGCTCAATGTTGTGCATGGATTAACGATTGTCATGGTGCTGCACGATATGAATCAGGCTGTTCGCTACAGCGATGTCATCATTGCAATGAAGGATGGACAGATCATCAGTGAAGGACAGCCAAACGATGTGTTAACTGAAGAGATGGTGCGGCACATTTATCATGTGTCCGTCACGATTAGACAGGATGCAGAAACAGGGATGTACATCGTGCCTGTTGGTATATAAGCTGTGCAAAAAGCAGGTGAGACAGTGTGAAACGAGGAAAACGGCTTTGGCAGCGGATGCTGACGATCGTCTGTTTAGGTGTATTCATTTATAGCGGTACGGCCATCGGCTTAGAACTCTTCGGCTATTATCAAAATCGTCAAGTGCTTGCAAAGGCCCAGACGATGTATGGACAAGAAGAAATGAATGAAAAGCGGGAACCGGGAAAGATTCGTACGTCATTTGATGAGCTGCGAAAGGTGAATGACGACATTGTCGGCTGGATCAATATGAAGGGCACAATGATTCAATACCCGATTGTTCAATCACGCGATAATGCATTCTACTTAACTCGCAATTATTTAAAGAACGATACCCGGGCAGGCAGTATCTTTATGGATTATCGAAACGACGTCTTACATGAAAGTCCAAATACAGTAGTGTATGGCCATCGGATGAGGGATGGATCAATGTTCGCTGGACTCACAAACTATCTAAAAAGGGATTTTTTCGATGAGCACCGGACATTTCAGTACGATATGCTGTATCAAAGCTACGAAGCGGAGATTTTTGCTGTGTATGAAACGACGGTTGACTTCGATTATATTCAAACCGATTTTCAGGATATTGGCGAATATGCGCACTACTTGCAAGCCGTGCGTAAGAAGTCGATCTATCAAACGAAGACAGACGTGTCCACGGATGACCTGATCCTCACCTTATCGACCTGTGATCATGTGCTTGCACCTAAAAGCGGGCGTCTCGTGGTACAGGCAAAGCTAAAGAAAGTTTACTAGAAAAGGAGAGACAGACGGTTGAAATTTTCACATGTGATCGTGGCGGGACTCGTTTTGATGCTTCTCCTCGGAGGATGCAGTCAAGCAGCACCGGTAGAGAAAGGGAGCACGCAAGGAGCGCTGAAGATAAAGGATTTTGCCGGCAGAACGTTGTCGTTTGATGAATCACCTCAGCGTATCGTCTCGTTATCGACTGGAGACATGAGCATTATTTATGCCTTAGGCGGTGAGGTTGTCGGCCGTCCAACGACCGAGTTACCAGACAAGTTACAGAAGGCAAAGTCCGTACAAACGATTGGCACAACGCATCAATATGATGTAGAGCTGCTCACGAGTTTAAAGCCTGATGTTGTGCTTGGGAATGAACAATTAAACAGTAAGGACATCTCTACGATAGAAGGAATTGGTTCACAGCTTCTTTTGACAAGCGCCAATTCAGTGAAGGATATTCAGCGTCAAATTTCGTTATTTGGTGATTTGCTTGAAAAGCAGCAAAAGGCAAAAGCACTCAATGAACAAATCGATCAGCGGAAAAAGCAGGTCAAGCCGCCTAAGAAAAAAGTGAAAACACTCGTTGTGTACGGTGCTCCCGGCACATATATGGCGGCACTTCCTTATTCCTTAAGCGGGGATTTGCTGCACATCGCTGGGGGTGCGAACATTGCTGAGAATGAACCGGCGCTCGAAAAATTCCCTCAATACGCTCAAATCAATGCAGAAAAGGTCATCGAAGCCGATCCTGATCTCATTCTGCTGATGACACACAGCAATCCAGAAGATGTGAAAGCGGGCTTTATGAGCGAAATGAAACAGAATGCGGCATGGCACGATGTGTCAGCTGTCAAAAATGGACACGTCGAGATTTTGCCTAGTGATCTATTTGGTACGAATCCAGGCGCAGAAGTGATAAGAGCGATTGATGAACTAGAGAAGAGATTGAAGCGATTGTCATCATGAAAATGAATGCCGAGTTAGATTTTCAAAAAAGACAGTCTAGACGAAAGTGGCTTATACCGGGACTGCTTCTCGCTTTAGGTGTGGGCGCATGTCTAGGACTTGCATTAGGTTCTATTCAATTATCGCTGCCGGATCTGATCGCTGCTTTGACGGAATCAGGGCAGCCTGTCCATGAAAAAATCGTGATGGATTTACGGCTGCCGCGTGTTCTGATTGGTTTCATCGTTGGGGCCTGTCTCGCAGCATCAGGGGCGATTTTACAAGGGGTCGTCCGAAATCCGCTCGCTGACCCCGGAATCATTGGTGTCACAGCCGGCGGGGGCTTAGCTGCTGTACTCAGCATGATTGTTTTCCCGCAATTTACGTATTTGACTCCAGCCGCAGCCTTTCTTGGCGCTTTATTAGCGGCACTCGTTGTGTATGTGCTGTCATTTGACCAAGGCGTTTCACCGCTGAAATTGATTTTGGCGGGAGTGGCAGTCAATGCCCTGCTTGGTGCGGTCATGAACGGGTTTATGGTGCTTTATAGTGAGCGGGTGCAGGCTGTTCTGCCTTTTTTATCAGGTGGATTAAACGGGCGGAGCTGGCATCATCTTAGCTTTGTGTCGCCATATGCGCTGGCTGGGTTGTGTCTTTGTTTTTTTGCAATCAAGCCGGCAAATCTTCTCCTGCTTGGCGATGAATCGGCTCAGCTATTGGGCCTGAGAGTAGAGCGAACCCGGTTTTTCTTAATTGCGCTGGCGGCGCTTTTAGCTGGTGCGGCTGTAAGCGTGAGCGGTTTAATTGGGTTTGTCGGGCTTGTCGTTCCTCATTTTATCCGTCTTTTAATTGGAGATGACTACCGGTATCTGCTGCCGATTTCGATGCTGGGCGGGGGCGTACTTGTGGTTTTTGCAGATACAGCGGCACGGGTCTGGTTTACCCCGGTTGAATTGCCTGTCGGTATATTGCTAGCCTGCATCGGTGCACCTTTCTTCCTCTATTTATTAAAAAAGAAAGGGAGGGGTTAAGTTGGATGTGATTGCAATGGATGACGTGAGTCTCAGTCAAGGGGGCTTTCGGCTGTCGTCAATCTCAGCAGCTGTTCCTAAGGGACGAGTGACTGGAATCATTGGACCAAATGGGTCAGGAAAGTCGACTTTTATCAAAGCGGCCGCACGCCTCACGTCGATAGAAAGCGGCATGATTTACATTCACGATATACCGCAAAAAGAGATGACGGCGCAGGAAATTGCAAAGGAGATTGCTGTTCTCATGCAGACGAGAACGGCCATCCCATCGATGACAGTGCGTGAGCTGATCGCACTTGGACGGAGTCCGCATCGTTCGATCTGGAAAAAGAGCTCGAAGACAGATCATGAAGCGATTGAGTGGGCGCTTGATGTGACGAACAGCCGCGGCAATGAAAACAGGATGCTGCATACATTGTCAGGTGGAGAAAGGCAAAAGGCGTATATTGCGATGGCGCTTGCTCAGAAAACAGAGACCATTATTCTGGATGAGCCCACAACTTATTTAGATATTGCACATCAGCTTGAATTATTAGAGCTGCTTAAACAGCTGAATCAGACGCATGGAATCACCATTTTAATGGTTCTTCATGACCTGCAGCAGGCAGCAAAGTATTGTGACCGCCTCATTGCGATGAAGCGTGGTCACGTGCATCAAATAGGGGCACCAACAGAAGTATTAACAGAAGACTTTTTCAAAGAGGTCTTTGGGATTCAGGCGGAGGTTCACTTGAACGGAGAGCATCCGCTCATCATCCCAATCGCTTCGATCCAACAACAAAAGGGAGATGAAAAGAACATGATCATTGTAAACAACCAAGTAAGAGTAGAAAAAGGCAGTGCCGACCATCTCGTCAAACGATTTAACAAGCAGGGACAAGTAGAATTCATGGAAGGGTTTTTAGGCATGGAAGTATGGGTCACACAGCAGACAACAGATTATGATGAAGTGACCATTCATACCCGCTGGAACCGTAAGGAGGATTTTGTGAACTGGACAAAATCTCAGGCGTTTGGTGATGCGCACGCTCATGGAAAAGCGAAACCTGAAGGACTATTAAAAAACAAAATTACGTACTATGAAGTACAAGTGACAAGACCAGCTTTACAGAAAAAAGCCTAAATGTCATTACAGCGCTGCCGCCGAGGTGCAGCGCTATTTTTTTTGCAGATTTTTTCTTTCCGTCACATAATTTTGACAAAGTATTCAAACAACTGACACAATACCACCCAATTTTTAGGTAAAATTTACTTTATTTTTGAAGCGTATAGGTGTAAAGTACAGGTATAAATAACTAACCGAATGAAATTCAAGAGTAAATTTTCACCGAGTGAACCGTTTCAAACAGGCTATTAATTGTGAACCATTGAACAAGTAGTGAAATTTTTGTGAAATGGTGAGCATAAAGATCTCGAATCATTCGGCATGTGAAAGTAAGGGAGGATGTAAGGCTGTGAGTGAGCTGTTTTTAGCAAGATTTCAATTTGCTTCAACGACATTATTTCATTTTATTTTTGTTCCTATGTCTATAGGTTTGGTGTTTATCGTCGCATTGATGCAGACCCTTTATGTAGTGAAGAAAAAAGACATCTACAAAAAGATGGCGAAGTTTTGGGGTCACCTTTTCTTAATTAACTTTGCAGTAGGTGTGGTGACAGGGATTCTGCAGGAATTCCAGTTTGGGATGAACTGGTCTGACTATTCAAGGTTTGTTGGTGATGTCTTTGGTGCACCGCTTGCCATTGAGGCACTGTTGGCCTTTTTCCTTGAATCTACATTTATTGGACTTTGGATTTTCGGCTGGGATCGTCTGCCGAAGAAAATTCATTTATTGTGTATTTGGCTTGTTTCCCTTGGTACGATCTTTTCGGCGTTTTGGATTTTACTAGCTAACTCATTTATGCAGGAGCCAGTTGGATTTGTCATTAAAAATGGCCGTGCAGAAATGAATGATTTTGGCGCTCTTGTCACGAATCCGCAGCTCTGGGTAGAGTTCCCGCACGTTCTGTTCGGTGCGCTGGCAACAGGTGCTTTCTTTATTGCAGGTGTTAGTGCCTATAAAATGATCAAAAAACAAGAAATCGCCTTTTTCAAAAAATCATTCCAGATTGCCATGGTACTCGCTTTAATTTCTGGCTTAGGTGTGGCGTTCTCTGGACATGACCAAGCAAAGCATTTAATGAAATCACAGCCGATGAAGATGGCAGCAAGTGAAGCCCTTTGGAAGGATAGTGGAGATCCAGCGGCTTGGACACTATTTGCCAACATTGACACAGATAAAAAAGAAAACTCTGCAGAAATCAACATTCCGTTTGCTTTAAGTTATTTGGCTTATTCGAAGTTCAGTGGAGATGTTCCAGGTATGCTGACACTTCAAAAAGAATATGAAGCAAAGTTTGGCCCAGGAGACTACATTCCTCCAGTGAAAACAACGTTCTGGAGCTTTAGAATCATGGTCGGTGCGGGAATGCTTATGATTTTTGCTAGTATGATTGGCTTGTACTTGAGCTTTAGAAAGAAACTTGAATCAAACAAATGGTATTTACGCTTCATGGTTTGGATGATTGCGTTCCCGTTTATTGCAAACTCAGCCGGCTGGATCATGACCGAAATCGGGCGTCAGCCTTGGACCGTCTTTGGCATGATGACGACCGCTCAATCGATTTCACCAAACGTATCCTATGGCACGCTATTATTCTCAGTCATTAGCTTTACGACCATTTATCTGATTCTTGCAATCTTGCTTGCCTACTTATTCATTCGAGAAATTAAAAAAGGTGCACATTCTGAAGAGGATACAGATCAAAAGGATGAAACGGACCTGTCTACAGATCCATTTGATGGAGGCGCATATCATGGCATATCTTAACGAGATTTGGTTTATTCTTGTCGCAGTATTGTTTGTTGGGTTTTTCTTCTTAGAAGGATTTGATTTTGGTGTAGGGATGTCCATGCAGCTGCTTGGAAAGGATGCGCATGAGCGCCGCATTTTAATCAATACGATTGGTCCTTTCTGGGATGCGAATGAGGTTTGGCTGATTACAGCTGGCGGTGCTATTTTCGCTGCATTTCCTCACTGGTATGCCACGATGTTCAGCGGATACTATATTCCGTTTACGGTTCTCCTATTAGCGCTCATTGGGCGGGGGGTCGCCTTTGAATTCCGAGGGAAGGTTGAGAAAGCCTCTTGGATCAAAGCATGGGACTGGGTCATCTTCTTTGGCAGTCTGCTGCCACCGTTTTTACTCGGTGTGCTATTCACAAGTATTTTACGCGGGATGCCAATTGATCAAGACATGAATATGTATGCTGGTTTTACGGATTTTGTGAACCTTTATTCAGTGATTGGCGGGTTAGCTGTGACGGTTCTTTGCCTTCTGCACGGATTGATTTTCGTCACACTTCGTACAGAGGGTGATTTAAGAGACCGTGCAAGAAAGCTTGGTCAGCGTGTCCTGCTTATTGCGCTGCCAGTGCTTGTCCTATTTGTCGGTGTGTCCATCATGGAAACAGACATTTACACAGTGCGCCCGATCATCACCATTCCTTTAACCGTGCTGATTGTGGTTTGTTACGTAGCGGCTCTATTCTTTATGAAAAAAGAACGTGATGGCTGGACATTCCTATTCACAGGTGCTGGCATCATGGTGACAGTGACGATGCTTTTCACTGCATTGTTCCCGCGCGTCATGATTAGTTCGATCAACCATGCGTTTGATCTTACCATTCAAAACGCTGCATCCGGATCTTATTCACTGACGGTCATGACGATTGTTGCCATTTCTTTGCTGCCCTTTGTGCTTGGGTATCAAATTTGGAGCTATTACGTCTTCCGTAAACGTGTAAGCGGTAAGGAGCCAATGACTTACTAATGGATAAACGTTTGCTTCAATTAAAAGGAATGAGAGGGCTTCTTGCCCTCTTAGGCATTGTGTCACTCATCCAAGGAGCAAGTATTATTTTCCAAGCACAGTGGCTGGCACATGCCATTACAACGCTGTTTGACGGGAAAACCCTCTCGCAGGCAACGCCTTATGTCCTGCTGTTTCTTGCTGCCTTTCTGGTGCGGCACGGTCTCACCTTGATTCGGGAGAAGGTCATGTTTACCTACTCTTCCCGAATTGGAGCAGACGTCAGAAAACAGCTGTTAGACCAACTCTTTCGTTTAGGTCCAGCTTTCACAAAGAAAAAAGGTACAGGAAAGCTTGTCACATTAGCGATGGAGGGAATTGTCCAATATCGTCAATATTTACAGCTGTTTTTGCCGAAAATGGTGAACATGGCTGTTATTCCGGTGATGGTCCTCGTTTATGTTTGGACATTAGATGAAACATCTGCCGTCATTTTGATTGTGACGCTGCCGATTTTAATTGTTTTTATGATTTTGTTAGGTCTTGTTGCTCAGCGTAAAGCGGCCAAACAATGGAGATCGTATGAGAAATTATCCAATCATTTTACTGATTCGCTCCGCGGCCTTGAAACGCTTCGTTACTTAGGTATTAGCAAAAAGCACTCCCGTAATATCGCAGAGGTGTCAAAGCGATATCGAAAGGCGACCATGAACACGCTGAAGGTCGCATTTCTTTCATCGTTTGCCCTCGATTTCTTTTCTATGTTATCGATTGCGACCGTTGCTGTCTTTCTTGGCCTGCGGTTAATTGAAGGGGAACTTCTGTTATTGCCAGCTTTGACGGCGCTTATGCTGGCTCCGGAATATTTCCTGCCAGTACGTGAAGTGGGAAATGATTATCATGCGACGTTAAATGGAAAAGAAGCGAATGAGGCCATTCAGGTCATTTTAGATGAAAAGGGCTTCCACGCGCAGGAGACACAATCAGTGCAGCTAAACGAGTGGAATGAACAAGCTGTGCTTACGCTGCAAGATATTTGTGTCCTGCATGATGAACATGCTCCTTATTCCATTCAGGATGTGGATTTGACTGTCAAAGGAAAGAAAAGAATCGGAATCATTGGTGCCAGTGGTTCAGGAAAATCGACGTTAACCGATGTCCTCGGCGGCTTTGTTGAACCGTCTTCAGGTCAAATGACGCTAAACGGCCATCCGCTTGTTCATTTACAGATGAAGGAATGGCAAAAGGAAGTCGTCTATATGCCGCAGCACCCCTATTTATTTCACATGACATTAAGAGAAAACATTCGTTTTTATGAACCACATGCAACAGACGAAGAAGTGGAAAGAGCTGTGCAGGCGGCTGGGTTATCTCAGCTTGTAGCGCAGCTGCCAAATGGACTGGATGAGGTCATCGGACAGCAGGGAAGAGGGCTAAGCGGCGGTCAGGCACAAAGAATTGCGCTTGCTCGGGCTGTGCTGGGCCAGCGGTCGATTATGCTGTTAGATGAACCAACGGCGCATCTCGACATTGAGACGGAGTATGAATTGAAGGAAACGATGCTTCCGCTGTTTGAAGATAAGCTCGTGTTCTTAGCGACACATAGGCTGCATTGGATGCCGGAGATGGATGAGATCATTGTCATGGATCATGGAACCATTGCAGAAATGGGGACACATGAATCATTAATGCGAAGAAAAGGTGTGTACTATCAATTGGTACAGGAGCAAATGGGGGCGGTCTCACATGGTCAGTAAAGGCTGGTTTATACCTTATATCAAGGAGAATCAAAAGCTGTTTGCCTTGGTGCTTTTTTTAGGAAGCATTGCGGTGTTCTCTGCTTCTCTGCTGATGTATACCTCGGGATTTCTGATTTCAAAAGCCGCCACAAGACCTGAGAATATATTGATGGTCTACGTCCCAATCGTGGCTGTACGCACCTTTGGTATTTCACGTTCTGCTGCTCGTTATGCAGAAAGGCTGGCGAGTCATCAGCTCATTTTGACGATGATTGAAAAAATGCGGGTGCGTCTGTATGACATGGCTGAACGAAGTGCCAAACAGACGAAGCTTGGTACAGGGGAAATGCTTGGGCTCTTGTCAGAAGATGTGGAGAGGTTACAGGATGCGTATTTAAAAACAATCTTTCCATCCATCGGTGCGCTGCTTTTATATGCAGCATCGATTGGGGCACTTGGACTTTTCTCATGGCCATTTGCTGAATTGATGTTGCTCTATATGGCACTTCTCGTATTTGTTTTCCCATACGTCACAGTGCTTGTGAACCGGGCGAGACAAATTCAAATGAAAAAAGGCAGAAATGAACTGTACAGCCATTTAACAGATGCCGTCATGGGAGTTAGTGACTGGCTGTTTAGCGGCAGACAGAAAGATTTTGTTGACGGCTATGAACAGAAAGAAGCTCAGCTGTTAGCGCTTGAAGCTGCCAAGCACCGGTTTATCCGTCTGCGCCAATTTTTTGCGCAGCTGATTATTGGAGGAGCAGTTGTTCTTGTGGTGTATTGGAGCGGCTCAGTTGTTCAGTCAGGTTCTATGCCGCACACGCTCATTGCGGCCTTTGTGCTTGTGCTGTTTCCGTTAACAGAAGCCTTTCTTCCGCTTTCAGATGCGGCAGGTGACATTCCTGTTTATCAGCATACTGTTAGCAGATTACATCATTATGAAAAGCAGTCGTATGAAGGAGAATCTAAGAAGGAATTCGTTGATCAGTCAATCATTTCTCATGATCAAGCTGTCTGTTTTGAACAAGTGTCCTTTGGATATGATGCGCATCAACACGTGCTAAAGCACCTTTCGTTTTCGCTTAAGCAAGGAGAATCACTCGCTCTCTTAGGAAAAAGCGGTGCAGGCAAATCGACCATTTTAAAATTGTTAGAAGGGGCGGTCGTGCCAAATCAAGGTGCTGTCAGCATTCAGGGAAAACCGGTGCAAAGCATTCAAGAGAACGTGTCAGCTTATGTGTCTGTCCTCAATCAACAGCCTTATTTATTCGATACGTCTGTTTTAAACAATATTCGCTTAGGATCCCCAGACGCGACAGAAGAGCAGGTGAAAGAAGCGGCGAGACAAGTGCAGCTGCACGATTACATTGAATCTTTACCAGAAGGCTATCACACAGGTGTACAGGAGACAGGAGTTCGTTTCTCAGGCGGAGAAAGACAGCGTATGGCGTTAGCTCGGATCTTGCTGCAAAACACATCGATTGTGGTATTAGATGAGCCAACCGTCGGACTTGATCCTCAGGCAGAGCGTGAATTGCTTCAAACAATCTTCCGTGTGTTAAAAGGAAAAACTGTCATTTGGATTACCCATCACCTGACTGGCTGCGAGACGTGTGACCGCATCATGTTTATTGAAGATGGACACATTGAGATGCAGGGGAAGCATCAGGATTTATTGAGAGAAAACCAGCGTTATCAAAGGCTATATGAGATGGATCGACCGTTTTCTACAATATAAATAAAATGAATGAAAAGAACGTTCGGACAGGTGATCTCTGCCCGAACGTTTTGTGGTTTAAGGGTTTACTTTTCCAACACCAGCATTTGATACCACTTCTGATTTGACATTGTTCACGTTAAGCAAAGAGTAGTTATAAGGAGGGTTGTACGTACCTGTTGAAGACGTTGGCAGACTGCCTGTGCTGTTAATATAAGAGTTGTTGATGACATGCCATGTACCAACTTGACGGCTGTCCCAGCTGCCGATGGCATTGTTTGTATTTTCAAATACGTTGTGCTCAATTCTCATTTTCGCGCCCATACGAGAGTTGATTGCAGTTGTATGGATGCCTTTGTAATAGTTGTTATACACATGACCTTCCCCGTAGCGCATAGACGGTACACGTGAATTCAAGTTTTCAAAACGGTTGTTGTGGAACGTGATTTTTCGGTTGTAGTTATCGTTATCGGAGCTGCCCATAAGCATCGTTTTCCAGCTGTCATGGACATAGTTCCATGAGAACGTAATGTAATCAGAGTCATTTTTCACATCGAATAACCCATCATAGTCATCTTTCCCAGAGTTCAATGTGTTGTAGAGCTCATTATGGTCGACCCAGACGTTTTTAGAGCCGCCTTCGATTCCAATGGCGTCCTTATCACCGATTTTGCTGTGGTGAATTTTCAGGTTGCGGATGATCACGTTATTGGCCCGCCATACCTTAATGCCAATCCCGTTAAATTCGCCTTTCGTGCCTTTACCAACGATTGAGACATTGTTTGTATCTTTGACATCAATTTTATTTGCAGATGTATTAGAAGGGGTAATCGTCCCGTCTACGACGATTTTTAATTTTTCATTTGTTCCTTTAGTTTTGAGGGCGGCTAATAGTTCATTTCCGGTCTTTACTGTCACTGTTTTACCGCCTTCACCGCCTGTTGTGCCTCCATTCAATGTGGAGAATCCTTGCTGATTAAAATTGGCCATAATCGAAGGACTTTCTGGATATTTGGCAGCCGCGTTTGCCTCCCCATTTGGTGCAAATAATGAAGTCACGAGACCAACCGCTAACACACCAGCTAACATTGGAACTTTTTTCTTCAAAATCAACATCTCCATTCTATTTTGATTTAATGTAAACGTTTCCAAAATAAGCTGCGATTAAAACGCTCCTCCTTCTTTCGCCGGCATCGCCTCATTCGGAATGTAGGAAGAGCATAGCACGCAAAAAGGTATCATCGGCTAAGAATTGGCGCTGTGTATTCCATGATTTTCTAGGAAACTAAGGCGATGATTATTTCATTTTCATCTAAATGAGACAAGGACCATTGACGATAGGTATTGGGATGACATCATGATTATGGGAAAGGGGTTCTCCATTCTATGGAAAATCAAGATGATTACGAAAGCGTCATTTTGTTAGAGACAAAGAAATGTCATAATCATTACATAAGAAAAAATTGAATATAAAACGAACCGATGACCGGATCAGCAGGGGGAAAAGGAGACATTTTAAAAAAATAGGATCTATTTTAAACGATGTTATCATCCGTGTCGTCTCATAAATAAGAGAAAGAAAGAAAGGAAGGAGGGGCGTGTTTGGAGCAGACAGAGGAGACATTATTGATCGAGCGGGCAAAACAGGGAGATGATGCCGCATTTACAGCACTTTATCGGCAGCACTATTCCTTTCTTTACCGGTATATGATGAAGCTTACCCTTCAACAAGAGCTGGCAGAAGAAATCATGCAAGAGACGATGCTGAAAGCGTACATGAAACTTTCTTCATTTAGAGGAGATTCCTTATTTTCAACATGGCTCATCTCCATTGCATCGAGACAATTTTTAGATCACCAGAAGAAAAGAAAACGTGAACAAATGAGAGAAGGGAAGGCCAATCAAGAAGCCATACGCCGCTTCAAATGGGACGTTCAGCAAAAGGGCCACACATGGCATGAGATGTGGGATGCTTTAAATGAATTGAAGGCTCAGGAGAGAGCACCGATTATTCTGCATTATTATTATGGCTTTACTTACCCAGAAATTGCTGCGATGCTCGGTATGAGAGAAGGCACTGTGAAGTCGAGGGTTCATCATGGATTAAAGAAAATTCGAAAGGAGTGGTTCTTATGAAGGAAGATCGTTTCACCGAGCGTTTAAAAGAAGAGTTACAGCAGCTAGATGAACAGATTGAAGTGAAAAAACCAAGTGAGCAGGCTGTCATGATGATGCTAAAGCAGGCAAAGGAAAAAGAGAAAAGGCGTTTTAAACAAGAAATGCTTGCGTACGTTCTCATTAGTCTCACCATTCTGGCACTTTTTGCAGCTGCCATCACCCATTTGCCTATGATCTTAATTCTTCTCCAGGTGGTGAGCATCCCGCTCTGTGTAGTAGTAGGAATCAAGGAATATCAACACATTAAAGGAGGGTCTTTATGAGTCAGACGGAAATGATCATCTTATTGTGTGCATTGCCGTTATTGTTTGCACAGGGATTTCTCTTGTTTATGGATGCAAAAAAAAGAGGGCGCTATAAGTGGTTCTGGGGCATTGTCGGTTTAATTAACTTCCCATCGTCTTCAATTTTATATTGGCTTTGTGTCGTATTACCTGATCGAAAAAGAGGCGAGAATCTCCGAAAGGATTGAACGCGTTCCATCAAACTTTTGGCCTTTTTTTCGTTTTCAAACCATCTAGAAATAGATCATGATTCATCTATTTGTCAAATAAAGCGGGACGTGTAAAGTCCAATTGATCATTTCTAGCACAATAGTCATTCCTTTAGCGGTCATTTTTAAAGACGATAGCTGCTGCTGCTTGATCCATCTCAATTCGGCATCATTTTCATCTGTTATCAATATTGATCAGATTTTACAATTGGTGTTAAATTAATCTCAATATGCGTTAGAAAATCTAACAAATAAATGTGTGAAGATATCTACAAGGAGGCAGATGAGACATGTTGACCTTAGATCGAGCAGCACAAACAGCACAAAGTTACATCCACCGTGTGTTAGAGGAGGTGGAAAAGCGAAATCCAGGCGAAGAGGAATTCCAGCAAGCGGTAAAAGAAATTCTGGAATCACTCGTCCCGGTTTTTGCAAAGCACCCAGAGTATGAAAAACAGGGCATTTTAGAACGGTTAATTGAGCCTGAGCGCCTTGTTATGTTTCGCGTACCATGGGTAGACGATGAGGGCAAAGTCCAAGTCAATAGAGGGTTTAGGGTTCAATTCAATAGTGCCATCGGTCCTTATAAAGGAGGCATTCGTTTCCACCCATCCGTCAATGCCAGCATCATCAAGTTTTTAGGGTTTGAACAAATCTTTAAAAACGCACTGACTGGTATGCCGATTGGCGGAGGGAAAGGTGGATCAGATTTTGATCCAAAAGGGAAATCTGATGGAGAAATCATGCGTTTTGTTCAAAGCTTTATGAGTGAACTCAGCCGATATATTGGACCTGATCAAGATGTGCCAGCAGGTGATATTGGCGTAGGGGCACGGGAAATTGGCTATATGTTCGGCCAGTACAAAAAAATGCGCGGTGCTTATGAGGCTGGTGTGCTCACAGGGAAAAGTCCGGGGTTTGGCGGCAGCTTAGCGAGAAAAGAAGCAACGGGCTACGGACTGGTGTACTTTATGGAAGAAATGCTGAAAGCCCATGGGCTGCAATTTAAAGGGCGTTCGGTTGTCGTTTCCGGCTCGGGTAATGTGTCTATTTATGCGATGGAAAAGGTAGTGGAGCTAGGTGGTAAGGTTGTTGCTTGTAGTGATTCAAGCGGAGCCATTTATGACCCGCAAGGCATTTCACTTGAGACAGTGAAGGAGCTGAAGGAAGTCGACAATCAGCGGATTGGGGCATACATAGACATTCACCCGCATGCTGAATTGATTGAAGATTGCGAACAAATTTGGTCATTTCCTTGTGACATTGCACTGCCATGTGCGACACAAAATGAAATATCTGAAGCGCATGCACAGCAGCTCGTGGCAAACGGGGTCATCGCTGTAGGAGAAGGGGCCAATATGCCGTCCACTCTTAAGGCCGTCAAAGTATTTGAACAGCATGGTATTCTGTTTGCACCAGCAAAAGCCGCGAATGCTGGCGGGGTAGGTGTTTCAGCACTGGAAATGGCGCAAAACAGTGCAAGGATGTCGTGGACATTTGAAGAAGTAGATGATCAGCTGAAACAAATGATGCAGTCTATTTATCGTCAGTGTACGGAGACAGCAGACGAATATGGACACTCTGGAAACTTAATGGTAGGAGCAAATATTGCAGGATTTCGCAAAGTGGCAGATGCCATGATGGCACAAGGCGTGATTTAACTCCTGCTCTCCCGCACCTGTTTATTTCATGACTAGATGGGGAATCGTCCTGTAAGAATGACAATAAGGAGGCGCGGGAGAAAATGAAAAAATGGCTGAAACAAGTTGTCAAATGGGCACCAGTGATTTATCCAGTGGTGAGGAAAATATATAAAGAGCGAAAAGCATCAAAAGGTCGTAACGTATCAGCCGGATCATCCGGCTTTTTTTTATGGAATCATATCCAGACCCTGCGATGAAAGAAAAAATAATAGATTCGAATGATCCATTTCCACTCTTACTCCGTTAAGTACATAACAAACGGAAAGAGGAGGCAATAACAGATGAACATGAAAAAAGCTATTTTAACCATCCCGCTTAGCGCAGTATTACTATTCCCAGCGACTCATATTGCAAGTGCACACGAAGGACATATGCATGGTGATGCAAAGAAGACGTCTTCATCACAAGAGGTGTCAAATAAAGCAACGGATCTTCGAGCAGCACTAGACCAGCTGTTCTCAGAGCATGCCTATTTAGCAGTGATCACGATGCAAAAGGGAATTGACGGCAGTAAAGATTTCGATCAAGCAGCGGCGGCGTTAAATGAAAACACGAATGACTTATCAGATGCGATCGCCTCTGTGTACGGAAAAAAAGCAGGGAAACAGTTCAAAGACATTTGGTCAAGCCATATTAGCTACTTTGTTGATTATGTACAAGCAACAGCGAAAAGAGATGAAGCAGGTAAAAAGAAAGCAGTCAAACAGCTTGATCAATATCGCATGAAACAAGCTGATATGCTTGACAAAGCAACGGGTGGAAGATTGAAAGCAAGTGAACTTGAAGAAGGCTTAAAGATGCACGTCAATGAACTACTGAAAGCTTTTAACAGCTACACAGAAAAGGATTTTGATACGACCTATGACACCGTTAGAAAATCCATTCATCATATGTTTGAAGTAGGCAAAGGCGTGTCATGGGCGATGACAGATCAATTTCCTGGGAAATTTGATCAAAAATCAGTGGATACACCAGCCGCAGATCTTCGTGAGGATTTAAATTACTTGTTCTCAGAGCATTTGGCACTCGCGGTAGTTGCCATGCAAAAAGGAAATGATGGCAGCAAGGACTTTGACCAAGCAGCGGCTGCTTTAAATGAAAATACAAATGATTTATCAGATGCCATTGCATCTGTTTATGGAAAGGATGCAGGAAAACAATTTAAAACCATTTGGTCAAGCCATATCGGTTACCTAGTTGATTATGTCAAAGCGGATGCATCAGGTGACGAAAAAGCGAAGGAGAAGGCCGTCAAAGATTTAGATGCTTACCGGATGAAGCAAGCGACGTTTTTAGATCAAGCGACAGATGGACGTTTGAAGGCGGCTGATTTAGAAGCAGGCTTGAAAACACATATTGATGAGCTGATCAAAACGTATACGTCTTATCATCAGGGTGAATATGATCAGCTTTATCCGACAGTGAGAGAGGCGTATGGTCATATGTTCATGGTTGGTCAAGATGTCGCATCAGCTATTGTCGATCAGCATCCTGAACTGTTCAAATCCAAAATGCCAAATGAAATGCCGAAAACGGGTATGGGAGGTACTGCCGGTCCTTTAGGCATGTCATATGAAGCTTTTGCTGGGATGATCGCTAGTCTCATCTTAGCCGGAGGTGCAGCGGGTGCGTTCTTCCTCATTCGCCGCAAGACATCAAATTCAAAATCATAAAGACAAGAGGGGAGCGTGCATAATTGTGCCGTTCCTTTCTTCAAAAGGAGGCCGACTTGCGTGAAAAAATGGCTGATGGGTATTCTCACGCTTCTCATCATCACAGGCTGTGCATCACATTTTATGGATGAATCGTCATCCTCAGAAACAACATCACCTCCTGAGAAAATGGCCACAAATCAAGCTGAGAAACAGAGCCACTCACACGATACGTTAAAAGACGAGCCGTCTGGTATTGTTCCAGCTGACATTGCTATTCCCGCTATTGATGTCAAAGCAAAAGTGGAGAAAACGGCTTTATCAAAGGGTGGCAGTATGGGTGTCCCTAAAAATACTGACAACACGGCTTGGTTTGAAGATGGTCCGAAGCCAGGGGATAAAGGGAATGCTGTCATGAATGGTCATGTTGATAATAAATGGGGGCCATCTGTTTTTTATCGACTAAAGGAGCTAAAAAAGGGAGACAAGGTGATCGTGATGTCTTCGTCAGGAAAAAAGCGAACCTTTGAAGTCATCAAAGTGCAAAGCTATCCGCGTGAAGAGAAGCCAAATGCTTTTTTCGGGTACGCCTTTACACGGAATCTCAATTTAATCACATGTACTGGGACATTTGATCATGCAGCAGGTACACATGAAAAAAGATTGGTTGTCTTTACACAGCTCATCTCCTCATAAAAAAGGCGGCTACACGAAGGTGTAACGCCTTTTTTCGTCGTTTTCAAAGAAACATCTAAAAAGGAGATTCGTAGGTCATTAGATATGGTTAGTCGTATAAATAGGGGCATTTGTCATATAAATGAATTGGCAATTTTTATTTCTTTTCAGTAGAATATGAGTAATGAAGAGAACTGCAAGCGTATACAACCTGTCCAGACAAGGCAGATTCTCCATCCTTACATAAGGAGGCCGATTTGATGCTGAGTAAAAGACTGGCGCACATCTTAAGTCAGCTGATGGCAGCTGAGACCCCACTTACAAGCGCTGCACTTTCTGTCAGCTTACAAGTGACAAGCCGCACCATTCGTACAGACATCAAGGAACTAAATGACCGCCTTGCCCCTTATCAAGCGGCTGTAGCAGCTGTTAGAGGAGCTGGCTATGAGCTGTTGATTAAAGATGAGAATGCTTTTCGCCGTTTTATGAAGGGGGAGGTCGAGCAGGAAGAGCCGCTTGCCGTTCTGCCGGAGGAGCGTGTTCGGTTTATTTTAAAAAAGCTTCTTCTGGCAGAATCGTATGTGAAGCTAGAGGACTTACAGGAGCAGCTGTTTATTAGTAAATCGACAATGAGTAACGATATGAAATGGGTCAAACGCAAGCTTGAACCCTTTGATCTGAAGCTGGAAGCGAAGCCGAACAAAGGCTGCCGGATTAAAGGATCAGAGATGAAAATTCGGTATTGCATGTCAGAATATTTATTCAACGAGCGACTTTCCTGCCAAACGATGCTGAACACAGCTGTCACCATTTTGCCAAAACATGAGCTGGAATTGATTCAGAAAACAATGATTGATTATATCAATGAGGAAAGAATGAATCTATCAGACATTTGCGTGAATAATTTAATTGTCCATGTCGCCATTGCCTGTAAACGAATTAGACACGGAAACTATGTATCTGTTCTTCCAGAGGAAATCAACGAAATTCCACGGGCAAAGGAATACAAGGTAGCCAAAAAAATGGTGGAACGTCTCGAAGGGCTGCTGGATGTCTCATTTCCACAAGAGGAGATCGTCTATATCGCCATTCATTTGCTAGGAACAGCCAAAATGGTACAGTCCTTTTCATCAAGCGGTCAAAAACAAATTGTGGATGATGACACGAGCCGTCTCGTTCAGTACATGCTGAAAGCCATTGACCAAAAATTGCAGCTTGATTTAGCTAGTGATGCGGAATTAATGATTGGGCTCAGTCTGCACTTAAAGCCTGCCATGAACCGGTGTAAATATGGAATGAACTTAAGAAATCCGATGCTTGATGAAATAAAAGCAGGGTATCCACTTGCCTTTGAAGCAGGGATTATTGCCAGCAGGGTCATTGAAGAAGAGGCGGGCCTATCCATTCATGAGAATGAAATCGGATATATGGCGCTCCATTTTGGTGCTGCTTTAGAGCGTAGGAAAATGGAGATTCCGCCGAAGCGATGTCTCATTGTCTGTGCATCTGGTGCAGGGAGTGCAAGGCTATTGCAGGATCGTTTGCGGTCACAATTTGGGTCAAAGCTGACCATTTTAGGAACAGCAGAGCTTTATTCACTTCCGCAAGCCTCTTTACATGCTCTGGATTTGATTATTACGACGATCCCTATTCATATAGATTTACCGATTCCAGTCATTCAAGTGAACACCATTTTAGGAGGCGGCGACTTTTTAAAAATTGAAGAAGCCCTGACGAGTGAAACAAGAGTGACATTAGCCTCACAATATATGAAAAGGGAATTGGTCTTTACAAGACGTGCCTTTCAAACAAAGGAAGAGGTCATGACCTTTCTCACGCAAAAAGTCATCGACATGGGGTTAGCACCAGCAGAGCTCACACCATCTGTGATGGAAAGAGAAGAGGCAGCACCTACCTCCTTCGGGCATTATACAGCGATTCCGCATCCGATGACCCCGCTGACAGAAGAGACGTTTTGGGCGATATGTACATTAGAAAAACCGATCATTTGGGGAGAGAAAAAGGTTCAATTTGTCTGCTTGCTTTGTGTCGAAAAAGAGAACGCCAAAGATTTAAAAGGGATGTACCGGCTGCTGGGAGAGCTTGTGCATAATGTGAAATTCATTCAGCATCTCATCGCCTGTGATACATTTGAAGACATGCTCGATATCATGTACAAAAAGGCCCCTTCGTACAAGAACTAACAGTGTGACATTAACTTTTTCCGCTTCCTAAAGGAAAAAGTATAGGTGTTTATGAAAGCGGTTTCATAATATGATGAAAGTGTAAAGAAAAGCTTCACACTTTGAAAAGGGGGCGTTTACACATGAACATCTTATTGGTTTGCGCAGCAGGTATGTCAACAAGCTTACTTGTCACAAAAATGGAGAAAAGCGCACAAGAACAAGGAAAAGACTATCGCATTTGGGCGGTATCTGGAGATGCTGCAAAAAGTCATATTGATCAAGCCGATGTGCTTTTATTAGGACCTCAGGTTCGATATTTATTACCACAAATGAAAAAGCTCGGAGAAGAAAAAGGAATTCCAGTAGACGTCATTAATACCGTGCATTATGGCGTGTGTAATGGCGCCGAGGTTCTAAAATCTGCTGAACAGCTAGTGAACGGATAGAGGGGGCGGAAGGGATGAATGGATTCAACCGATTTCTAGAAGAGAAGGTTATGCCGTTTGCAGGAAAGATTGCCGCTCAAAGACATTTACAAGCATTGCGTGACGGAATTGTTTTAACCATGCCTCTCATTATTGTCGGTTCACTGTTTCTCATTTTAGCCAACCTTCCGATCCCAGGATACAGCGATTTTATGGCAAGTATCTTTGGAGCCGAATGGGCCACGAAACTATCCTATCCTGTTAATGCAACATTTGACATTATGGCACTTGTTGCAACCTTTGGGATTGCCTACAGGCTTGCTGAAAAGTATGCCGTTGATGCACTATCATCTGGTGCGATCGCTGTCGCGGCTTTCCTTTTGGCCACGCCATATCAAGTGCCTTTCACACCTGAAGGCTCAACAGAAGCCATCCTAGTGAATGGCGGAATTCCGGTCACACTCATGGGCAGCAAAGGGTTATTCGTCGCCATGATTATTGCCATGCTTTCAACAGAAATTTACCGCTTCATTGTACAGCGGAATATTGTCATTAAAATGCCTGATGGTGTACCGCCGGCCGTCAGTAAATCGTTTATCGCACTTATTCCAGGTTTTGTGGTGATCACGCTGATCTGGGTCACGAGACTTGTGATTGAGATGACACCTTTTGAGAGTATTCATAATATCATCACCGTCTTAATTGGCACACCGCTTTCCATTCTTGGTGGAAGCTTAGGCGGGAGTATCGTCGCCGTGGGTGTGCAAATGCTCCTCTGGGCATGCGGTATTCATGGAGCAACAATTGTCGGCGGCGTCATGGGTCCGATTTGGCTCGGTGCGATGGATGAGAACCGTCTTGCGTTTCAAGCAGGAGAGGTGCTGCCAAATATCTTCACAGCGCAATTCTTTGAAATTTTCATCAATGTCGGCGGAAGCGGCGCGACACTTGCTTTGGTGCTGACGATGATCTTACGTGCCAGAAGTAAACAAATGAAACAGCTTGGCCGACTTGCCATTGGGCCAGCCATCTTTAACATCAACGAACCGATCATTTTTGGAATGCCGATTGTGATGAACCCAATGCTTCTCATTCCGTTTATCCTCACGCCAATCATGATGATCATCACCACATATATCGGAATGAGTACAGGACTTGTGGCAAAACCGGCAGGAATCGCTGTCCCATGGACAATGCCGCCAATCATTTCAGGCTATCTCGCAACAGGCGGGAAAATCTCTGGCGCTGTTATGCAGCTGATCAACCTCGCGTTGTCATTTGCGCTATACTACCCGTTCTTTAGAATGTGGGATAAGCAGAAATGGAAAGAAGAAAGTGAGCTGGAAACAAAAGCATCAACTGATGAAAATGTCGTCAGCATGTAATAGAGGGAACAAGGGGGATGCGGCCGATGGAAATGGAACAAATTGTGTTTCAACTCATCTTACACGGTGGAAATGGCAGAAGCTCTGCAATGGAGGCCATTACATGTGCAAAGCAAGGCAACTTTGATGAGGCGAAGCAAAAATTGCAGGAAGCACAGGACGCGTTAAATGAGGCGCATCACGCACAGACAGAGCTGATCCAAGGAGAAATCAGAGGAGAAAAGGCAGGCATCAGTCTCTTAATGATTCATGCACAAGATCATCTCATGAACGCCATGACCGTCAAGGAGCTTGCAGCGGAAATCATCGAGCTCCATGAAAAAATGAAGCAACTCGGAGGTGTCAATTCATGAAAGACGGAATCAAAATTGTCACAATAGGCGGTGGCTCGAGCTATACGCCTGAGCTGGTTGAAGGTTTTATCAAACGGTATCATGAATTGCCTGTAAAGGAATTATGGCTTGTGGATATTGAAGCAGGGCAGGAAAAGCTGAACATCGTGGGTGCTCTGGCAAAACGTATGGTCGAAAAAGCCGGTCTGCCGATTGAGGTACACCTGACTCTTGACCGCCGGGCAGCCCTGAAGGACGCAGACTTTGTCACGACACAATTTCGTGTAGGACTGCTGGAAGCACGGGCAAAGGATGAGAGAATACCGCTCAAATACGGCGTCATTGGGCAGGAAACAAACGGGCCAGGCGGTTTATTTAAAGGTCTTCGCACCATTCCAGTCATTCTAGAGATCGTGAAGGATATGGAGAAGCTTTGTCCAGATGCATGGCTTGTGAACTTTACAAATCCAGCAGGCATGGTCACAGAAGCTGTTTTACGGTACACGAATCTAAAAAAAGTGGTCGGTCTATGCAATGTGCCGATTGGGATCAAAATGGGGATTGCCAAGGCGTTAGATGTGGATGTTGAACGTATTGAGGTGCAGTTTGCCGGTCTCAATCACATGGTCTATGGATTAGACGTGTATTTAGACGGGGTCAGCATTATGGATCAAGTGCTCGATGAACTAGGAAATCCGAATAGCCAGTGGTCCATGAAAAACATTGAAGCGAAAAACTGGGAGCCATCTTTTGTCAAAGGCTTAGGGGTTATCCCATGTCCGTATCACCGTTATTACTATAAAACAAAAGATATGCTGGAAGAAGAGCAAAAGGCGGCCCAAGAAAAAGGAACAAGAGCAGAGGTTGTGCAGCAAGTCGAGCAAGAATTATTTGAGCTGTATAAAGATCCTGATTTATCGATTAAACCGCCGCAGCTCGAAAAAAGAGGCGGGGCGTATTACAGCGATGCCGCATGTAACTTAATCAGCTCGATCTATAATGATAAGCATGACATTCAACCCGTGAATACAGTGAACAGAGGAGCGATTGCCAGCATTCCACCGGAATCAGCGGTGGAAGTGAACTGTATCATTACGAAGGACGGACCAAAACCTATAGCGACAGGTGATCTGCCTGTGGCAGTGAGAGGGCTCGTTCAGCAAATCAAATCATTTGAGCGCATGGCAGCTGAAGCGGCTGTGACAGGAAATTACGAGACGGCTCTTGTCGCCATGACGATCAACCCGCTTGTCCCTTCTGACGAAATTGCAAAGCAAATGTTAGATGAAATGCTCGAAGCGCACCGTGAGTATTTACCGCAATTCTTCAAATCAGTCAAAGCGTAAAACAAAGTGGCCCCTTTATGGGGTCGTTTTTTATCATTGCCCCATATGGGAATTCAAGAAAGAAGTGTATGATAGAAAAAACAGCATGTATGGCTTCAAAGAAAGGACGGTTTGAATATGGTTGCAATTGGTTTAATGCTTTACGGCTTTATCGTTCAACCACTGATGAGTTATGGCACAGTGGTCTTGTTTTTGTATGGCATCATTGCTTCATTTATTGGTCTTATTCGTCATAGACAGTATGTGTGGATTTATGTTCTCCGCCTGCTCGTTTGTTTTACCATTCCAGTGACCAACCTGTTGATGTATTTCGCAACGATTGGTGGAGATGAAAGAGACTTTGATTTCCAGCCCATGCCGCTTGTTTATTATCTTGTCTTTATCCTAGAAATCATCATCGTCTTTTTACCAGAGATCTTTTTACTGATCGAAAGAAAGCGGAGCATAAAAAGGAAACAGTGGATATATGCAGGGGCGATTGTGGGGGTATCGGTCTTGTTTTGGTGCACGATTTGATGGGCGGCTGACTGGACATCTGAGTCTATTTCGCCTTTTTGTTGTGTAGCCTCTTTCGTCTAACCTTTACAAAAGTAATGGAAAGAACAAGGATAAAAATCCCGAGAACCTTAAATAGAAACCGGGTGAGGAACGGTGAATCGTCGAAACCTGTAGCTATGATCATCGATCCGATGCAAATACCTAAGAACGCTAGTAGATAAGTAAAAAACATACCATCACTCCTTATACGTATGATTACCATTATAAGGTATATTGGAGGGGTAAATAAACAAAAAAAGAACCCTTCATGACTGAAAGGTTCTTTCACATGCTTAAGCCTGCTTGACAACCGAGTCAACTTCTACTGTCCAGCCAAAGATGTCTGGCTGTGTTCCTTTTTGAATGCCAGTAATGGCTTCGTACAATTTCTTCGATACTTCGCCTGTTTGACCATTTTGAATGACATATGGCTGATCGTGATAAATTAATTCACCGACAGGAGAGATTACGGCCGCCGTCCCAGTTCCAAAGATTTCTTCAAGTTCGCCTGCTTGATGTGCTTCAATTAACTCATCAATTGAAATTTTGCGTTCTGTCACTGGAATGTCCCAATGCTTTAACAGCTCAAGTACAGAGTTACGGGTGATGCCTTCTAAAATGCTGCCGTTCAATTCAGGTGTCACGATTTCTCCATTGATTTTAAAGAAGATATTCATACTGCCGACTTCTTCAATGTACTTTTTCTCGACCCCATCAAGCCAAAGAACCTGTGAAAACCCTTTGGTTTCAGCGACTTGCTGTGCCTTCAGGCTTGATGCATAGTTTCCGGCTGTTTTGGCATTTCCTGTTCCACCCTTAACGGCACGGACAAACTCGTTTTCAACCGCAATTTTCACCGGATGGATGCCTTCTTTATAGTATGATCCCACTGGAGATAAAATAATGAGCAGCTTATACGTGCTTGACGGTGCAACGCCTAAATATGGCTCAGTGGAAATAATGAATGGACGAATATACAAGGAAGTGCCCTCTGCATCAGGTACCCAATCCTTATCAATACGAATGAGTTCATTTAAGCCCTCTAAAACCGTTTCTGTATCAATTTGCGGGATACATAGGCGGTCATTCGATCTGTTTAAGCGTTCCATGTTCTTTTCCGGACGGAATAAGAGAATTTTTTGATCCTCCGAAACATAAGCCTTTAAGCCTTCAAAAACAGATTGACCATAATGGTAGACCATAGAAGCTGGGTCCATTGGAATCGCCTGATAAGGAATAATTCTTGGATCGTACCAGCCTTTATCAATTGAATAATCCATCACAAACATGTGGTCTGTGAAGATTTTTCCGAATTCAAGTTGATCAGATTGAGGTTTTGGTTTTTTTGTTGAACTAAGTTCAACGCGGATGGGTTGTTTTGGCATCGTAAATCTCCTTGCTGTTTGATTATTTGAAAATTCTAATAATATGAAATAATTATGATTCTATTCTATACCTTCACAAAATATTAGCAATAGGTTTTCTAGAATTCAGACAAGAAAAATCTGTTAAAGCGCTTTCCTTCTCTCCCGTTAGTTTGGCTCATGTCACCCCTTTTCAAAAAAGAAATAAAAACCAAATGCATTATTAACTGATTAATCTGACAATTTAAAACGAGTGGTTCCTGTAAGATATTCTTTCAACCATACACCTTTTGACCAGTACCTTGCAAGGGGCAGCGTCATATTTTAATCCTCTTTTTTTTAACCGATAAAGGAAGAAGAGAAGTGAAAGGAGCAAACAACGAGATGAAACGAATGATACCAGGTATCTTACTGATTATATTCATAACCGTGATCAGCTTTGGCTGTCAAGCGATGACAGAGGAGGCTGGCGCCAAGCAAGGCACAACTTATTACGTGGCAACAAACGGAAACGACCAAAACCCGGGAACGCAGCAAAAACCTTTCCGCACACTGAAGAAATCGGCAAGTATGGCTAAAGCTGGGGCAACGATTTACATGAGAGGCGGTACATACAAAGAGGCCGTTATTATAGCAACCTCTACTAGTACTCACTTTGAAGTATTGAAAAAAGCTGTATTGAGCAAAAAAGCCATCTTCGTAGAAAAGCCTCTTACTTTGAAAGTGAAAGATGGTCGGGAAATATGCGGAATAATAGAAGAAAATAACATCTTCTGCCAAGTTGGATTTATGAGACGTTTTGATCCTGCCTACGCTGAAGCGAAACGTCGTATTGAAGCTGGTGATATTGGAAAGCCCATTTATTTTAGGGGGATTTCACGAGACCCAGTAGCGCCTTCAGCTGAATATATCAAAAACAGTGGAGGTATTTTTGTGGACGTATCAATACATGATTTCGACATTGCCCGTTTCCTAATGAGTTCAGAAGTAACAAATATCTTAGCGCATGGGAAAGTCATAAAGTATCCATATGTGGCTGAATACAATGATGTAGATCAGGCGCTTAGTTATATTGAATTTGAATCAGGAGCTGCAGGAGATGTTGAAGCGAGCAGAAATGCTTACTATGACTACGACATTCGAGCCCAAGTTATCGGAACAGAAGGAACCTTATTGATTGGCAACAATTTGAGTCATCACAATATAAATATTCTTACTCCATCAGGATACACTCATGACATTGTCCCAGACTTTCCAGATAGATTTACAGATGCATACTTTTTAGAATTAAAAGAGTTCTTCAAGAGTATTGAAGAAGGCAGTAAATCCAGTGTAACGGCACGAGATGGTTTAAAAGCCTTAGAAATTGCGACCG